>CAZNQJ010000083.1:0-2397 GCA_964575205.1 uncultured Campylobacterales bacterium
AACAGTTACAGCATTAGCCTGTATCTGCCAGCCACAGTAATCAGTGCCTTTAAATGAAAGCTGTATGAAGTACCTTGCCAATTTATATTATATGATTTGATCTTTACAAAAATATTAAAATTATTATATTTACTCGGATTTCATTGTTCCATTGCTTCATTGTTTCATTGTTTCATTGTTTCTGATTGTTATACATGGCAAAGAAGGGTAAATATAATAAGAAAAGCAAAGACCGGTATTCAGGTAAAAAAACACCTGCTAAAGGCGGTAAAGTACGATCCGGGCAAAAACAAATAAAGAAGGAAAAGACAGTAAGAACAGATAAAGCTGTTGATGATAGGAGAGTATCTAAAAGGAATATAATAGTAGCAGTTATTGCAATAGTTATTGTTTCAATCATCATGACAAACTGTAAAAAGAGGGAGCAGACCAAGCCTAGACGTTCTATTAGACGATGAGGTTGCGAATGCTTTGTGGTTCTAGAAGGGTTTTAACGGGGTAGGGTGAATAGTTCAACCTCTCAATTAGCAGCTTATGACTTTGCCGCTTGCGAGAATCGCATTGAACGCGGCATCGGGGCTGTTTCCGACATCACGTTTCGGACGCAGGCGAAGCCGTTTTCGGGAGGTTGGCCGGTGTGGCGGTGTCTCTGAGGTAGCGGTCGGCGGAGAGCGCCGCTTTGGCGCCGGCCCCTGCCGCGACGACGATCTGCTTCTCTCTTTCGTCGGTGACGTCGCCGGCGGCGAAGAGGCCGGGCACTTCGGTGGCCTGGTTTCGGTCCACCGGGACCTCGCCGCGTTCGTTGAGGCTGAGCACTCCTTCGAGCAGCGCGCTGTTGGGTTCGAGCCCGATCTCCAGAAAGACCCCCTCCACGGCGATATCGTGCTGCACTTCGCCCTTGATGCCGCTGAGCCGTATGCCTTCAAGGCGATCGCCCCCGATGTACTCGCGGACCCGGCTGTTGGGATGGATGGTGACGAGGCCGTCGGCTTCGGCCTGCCTGATCTCCTCCAGGAGCACGGCTTCGGCGTCGAACCCCTCCTTGTGATGCACCAGATGGATCTCCGACGCATAGCGCAGCAGATCGCGAACCGCGGTCAGGGCGGAGTTCCCGCCTCCCACTACGGCGACACGCTTGCCCTGGTAGAGCGGGGCGTCGCAGGTCGCGCACCAGGCGATGCCCCTGCCGAGGAAGCGCTCTTCACCCGGTACGTCGAGCCTGCGGTAGCGTTTGCCGGTGCAGAAGATCAGGCTGCGTCCCCGGAACTCCTCTTCATCCCCGGTGACAAGCTTGAAGAGTGTGCCGTCGCGCAGGATGCGGTCGACCTGCGTGTTTTTGCGTTCGGAAACGGGGTAGGCCTCGACATGCTCGCGCATCACACGGGCCAGCTCGCTGCCGCCGATCTGCGTAAAACCTGGGTAGTTCTCTATGGTTGCGGTGTCGTTGATCTGTCCGCCTGCCTGCTTGCCGAAGAGGGCGGTCTTGAGCCCCTTGCGCTGCGCGTAGAGGGCCGCGGTAAGCCCCGCCGGGCCGGCGCCGACGACGATGACGTCATAGAGCTCCTCGCTCGACACCTCGCGTGCATGGCGGAGCCCCTGTGCCTCTCTGAGTTTAGTTTCGATCACATCATAGGCGTCGGGGTCTACGACCTTCAGTATTCCGAGCACCGCCTGATCGGGCTCGAGGGCACCTTCGAAGGCGCGTCTTCCGTTGACGACTGTCACGGGAACCCCCTGGACATCGTAGCGGTTGACCAGTTGCGGGAACTCCGCCCCGTCGATCATGTCGGCGCGGATGTTCTCGTTGACATAGGCCATCTGATGGATGAGCCGCACCATAACGGGGCAGTAGGGGCATGAGAGCGTGACGACGGTCTCGATGTGCGTTTCTGCCTTGATCATGCCGGCGAACCCGGCGATAAGCGGCTCGACGACCGGCATGCCGAGCGAGACCAGCATCACGGCTTCGATCAGTGATGCGAATTCGTAGCCTCCGGTCAGGCCGTAGAAGCGGATGCCGTAATCCTTCTCGCCGCGCACCACGGTGGCGGGGGCCTTGTCAATAGCGTAGAGGAGCGCTTCGCCCGAATCCAGAGGGTGCACCTGCAGCGAGAGCTTGCCGCTGAGTCCGGCAACCTCTTCGAGCAGAGAGCGCTGCGCCGCGCAGTTGCCGCAGGCATTCGGTTCGGTGAACATAAGAAGCTGAACCGGCTTATCGAGCTTATCCAGCTTCTCTTTGAGCTGCTGTATGATTTCGTCGGACATGAGTTTTTCCATCTATTCTCCCTTCCGTCTGCTGATCAATGAGGCAGTATATAGTATAGCAGGTTTGACCGGCTGCAGAATAAAGAGCGCGGCGCTTTTTCATAGATGACACTCTGCAGAGGAGCGTTGACG
>CAZNQJ010000083.1:2407-6442 GCA_964575205.1 uncultured Campylobacterales bacterium
ATTCTCCCTTCCGTCTGCTGATCAATGAGGCAGTATATAGTATAGCAGGTTTGAGCGGCCGTTATGAAAACAATAAAGAGCGCGGCGCTTTTTCATCATGACACTCTGCAAGGGAGCGTTGACGGGGAGCTGTCTGTTCACCCTCTTGATTCACAGCTTATGACTCTTCCGCAGACGGGGATCGCGATGAAGGTTCACTTTTGAGCTTTCTAGCTATATCCGCCATTTTATGAACGCTGAATAGAGGAGAGAAGAGGTCATACCAAGATGTCCAAGATCGGATTTTGCGGGGTTTCACCATGTGGTTGACCGAGGTGGGCGTAAAGTGATAGCTATCGCTAAATTTCAAAAAGATGAATAGGAAAAAATTCCTATTCATCTTTAAATGCAAAGCCTTGTGCCTCCAAAACTTTACCTGTTTTTCGGTAGTAAATTCTGGAATAGACACTCGATGTCATCTCTGCATAGGTCGGCATTGAACCGCTGCCTGTCGCATCTCTAAAGGCTTTAAAGCTCTTGTCATATGCCAGCACAGACTCTTTTACCTTCGCATTGTCATATGAATCTTCCATCGCAAAGCTCTCCAGTGCAACACGCGGTTTGAGCGGTGCATTCCGGGCTGACTCTGTAGGCACACCGATGATGCAGCCTACTGCTAAAAAAGTTTTTGGCGGAAGGTTGAAGAGTTTTATCATCGTGTCGGAATTTTCGCGTACCGCACCGATGGACGTGGTGCCGTACCCCAGCGCTTCGGCAGCTGTCTGCATAAAGCTGAGCATAATGCCCGCATCGATCGCACCGACCATGATGCCCTCGGCACTCTGCTCGATAACATGTTTTTTGCCGACGCTTTCGACAATCGTACTGGTACGGTTGAAATCGATGACGATGCCTACAAAAACTTCGGCAGCGGCGATATGGGCCTGTCCGCCGCACAGATCGGAAATGTGTTTGAGCCTGGCTTTGTCCCTGGTGTAGACAAGGCTTATCTGCTGGCCGTTTATGGAGGTCGGAGCGCGTTGCGCCGTTTTAAAGATAAGCTCTAACTCCTCTTCACTGACGGGCTCACCTGTAAACTGACGTATGGATTTTCTGTTTTGCAGTTGCTTGATCGTTATGTTTTCCATAGGTGTCCTTTTCTGTTGATGTCATAAGCATAGTATAGAGCAAAATATTTAACTGACGTGCCACGCCTTGAACAGCCGCTTGTCATTTTGTGCATCTGCCTAGGACTGATGCCGCCAGGCAGCGATTCTAATGCAACTTCACAAGGGATACCATTTCTATGAAGCAGTTAAGAACGAAATTAAGAGCACCCACTGTTATGGCAGGGTGTCATCGAGTTCCGGTCACATAGTCTATTATTATTTCTTATGTAAAAATCGATAGAATGATTACATGTTCCGAAAAGACACAGTAAGAAAAAGGAGAACGGATGCGTGTTTTACTCACAGGTGCAAATGGATACATCGGACGGCGTCTTAAACAGGTACTCCTTGAAAAAAAAGATATTACCCTCCGTCTGATGGTGCGCAATCCTGAAAGCCTTTCGGCTATGGCCAAAGAACAGTGCGAAATTGTAAAAGCCGATGTGATGTATCCCGACACGCTTGACGAAGCGCTTTGGGAAGTGGACGTCGCCTATTATCTTATTCATGGGCTGACCCATTCCAATTTCCGCGATCTGGACCGTAAAAGCGCTCAAAATTTCCTCGATGCGTGCATTCGCCAGAATGTCAAAAAAATCATCTATCTGGGCGGCCTTGGGGACAAACAGACCGGAAGCGAGCATCTGCTGAGCCGGATCGAGACGGGAGAGATCCTTAGCTCCCGCCCGGACAAGGTCCGATGCATCTGGTTCCGTGCCGGAGTGATTATCGGTTCGGGAAGCGCGAGTTTTGAAATCATCCGCAACCTGGTTCAAAAACTGCCGGTAATGATCACCCCGAAATGGGTCTCTACGCTCATCACACCGATCGGGGTAGAAGATGTGACCCGTTATCTGGCGGCAGCGCTTGAATTGGAACCGAGCGAAAACCGGATGATCGATCTGGGGGAAGAGGCGATGAGCTATGGCGATCTGATGCTTCGTGTCGCGTCGGCTATGGGGCTTAAACGCCATCTGATCCCGGTTGATCTCCTGACGCCGAAACTCTCCTCATACTGGCTGACCCTGTTCACTCCCGTGCCGTACGGAGTGGCAAGCTCTTTGATCGAAGGGTTGAAGAGTGAAGTGGTCGTGACCAATGATCTTCGCCATGAGCTCTTTGATATTCACCTCCACACGCTGGAAGAGGCGGTTGCGCATGCGATTGAAGAGATCGAATCCAACCAGGTGATCAGCCGATGGAGCGACAGCGGTGCGGGTTCGGCACATACCGACTCTGCGGACAATATCGCAAACGCTATATTTACGGACCGGAAAACCGTCGATTTCGGTGACATACCGGCGCAGAAGGTTTACCGCAGTTTCTGCATGATCGGAGGAAAATCCGGCTGGTTCGGATACGATTGGCTCTGGAAAATACGCGGAGCGGTTGATAAACTGTTCGGAGGGGCCGGGGTCAACCGGGGGCGAAGAGATTCCCTGCATCTCCGTATCGGGGACAGTGTCGATTTTTGGAAGGTGGTCGATCTGGTAGAGGATGAGCGGCTTCTTCTTTTCGCTCAGATGAAACTCCCCGGTAAGGCGTGGCTGGAGTTTAAAATACAGGACCATCAGTTGATCCAGAGTGCATATTTTTACCCCGAAGGCGTTTCCGGACGGCTATACTGGTATGCACTGATTCCTATTCATCATCTCATCTTTAGCAATATGGCAGCTTCGATTCTTCAGCGTGCCAAAAATCTGGAAGCATAGCTTTTATCTTCTTTTAAACAGACGATCTCCCACCTTCTCAAATCTCCCGTCTGAGCTATAGGGGTCGGGTGATAACTAAAACAGCGATTCCAATGCTGTGTCGCAAAGGAGACCATTTCTATAAAGTGATTAAGCGTTAAAAACAAACGGAGAAAGAGCTATGATGTCTTTATACAGGAGTGTTTCATGGAAAAAAAATTCAACGTAGAGATCGTCTCATTTAACAAGATCGACAAGATAGAAAATGCCTGGAGCAGCGATGACTACAGAGCGCTGTTACTGATGATGGGGATGGATGAAGAGGATGTGGCCTCCATGCAACCCAATGAGCTCAAAGAGATGTGTCTGATGTCTCTGAATGATCTTCAACATCATGAGGCTGCCAGGATTCTTTTGACCTATATTTTTCAGGATGCGATAACAGCCGGGAAGATCGATCAGATCTGTCATGTCATGGCGGAGGAGAAACTGTGGGAGGAGTTTTCGGACCCTTCGTACCATAAACGTCTTTTTGATGCCTACAGCCTGCTGAGAGAAGCGTATAACGGCATCTTTTCCCATCCGACAGGTGTGCAGTTGCACATCAAAATAACAGCGAAGCGCAAGGAGTCCTTTGCGCTTTTTGATGATTCGCTCTATCCGGCTCTCGTGCGGCTTCTTGCCGCGGGGATGGATGAGAATGCGACCTTGAACCGTCTGTATGCCGAGCAGCTCTCCGGAGAGAAGTTCGATGAAGCCGAATCGATAGTGTGGGTACTCGAAGAGAGCTCCCGCAGCGACCTTGAACGGGAGTATGAGATCGTGAGCTCCGAACTCTGGTTCGGCGATCTCGCCCGCGCAGACGCTTTCGAAGCAGAGACCCATGCGGACAGCGGCGACGAAGAAGAGGGCGCCTGACAATCAGTGCGCTACAGCGACTGAACGCGCATGACGGAAATGCAGTCAAGGTGACGGTAAAGCGGAATAGTTTCTATATTGGAATCAATGGTTTTGCAAGATTGGTTTATAAATGGGATTTTTGTTGATAGAGGAGTCGGTACTCCCTTGCGGGAGTACCATACTAAGGAGTGCAGAATTTAGAAAAAAGGCCTAGAAGACCATGTCCAGGTGCGGTGAGAACTCAGGGATATAGATGCCTGCGTCCTCATAAGCCGCCATGTGGTGTGCAGATGCGC
>CAZNQJ010000084.1:0-6437 GCA_964575205.1 uncultured Campylobacterales bacterium
AATACAACAAAGACGGAAAACAGATCGTAGGCGATCTGGCAAAGAACTTCTATTTTGAAAATAATGTCACTCTTGTTTTTGAGCTGCGTGAAGGGGTCAAGTGGCAAGACGGTGCCGCGTTTAGCGCGAAAGATGTCCTTTTTACCTACGAGCTGATCAATTCGCCCCAGGTGGTCTCCCCCTATACGTCCAGTTTTCGTATGGTCAAATCGGTTGAGATCGTGGATGATCTGACGCTGAAGGTCATCTACAAAGAACCCTATTTTAAAGCCCTGGAGCTGTGGATGAGCGGTATTCTGCCGTATCATCTGCTCAAAGACGAAAAAAATATAATGAGTTCGCAGTTCAATACGAAACCTGTGGGCACGGGACCTTACCGGCTGAGCAAACTCGAGTTCTCCAAAAATATCGAACTTGAGGCGAATGAAGAGTATTTTGAGCATCGCCCCAGGATCGACAGGATCATCTACCATGTCATCCCTGATGCCAATACCCGTTTTTTGATGCTCAAAACAGAAAAGGTAGACATTGGCGCACTCGAGGCGATGCAGATGGAGCGTCAGGTAGAGAAGCCATTCTTTGACAACTTCAGGGTGATCGAAGAGATCGCCCACGCCTATACCTACCTGGGCTTTAACCTCAGGCGTGAAAAGTTTCAAGACCCCCGCGTACGCGAAGCGCTCTCCCTGGCGATCGACAGAAAAGAGCTGGTCGATATTTTGTTTATGGGTCACGGGCAGGTCTGTACGGGACCGTTCCTGCCGGGAGGCCCTTCGTTCAACAGCACTGTAAAAGCACCGTCGCAAAACCTTGAGCGGGCCAAGGCGCTTCTGCAAGAGGCGGGGTATGATGCAGCCCATCCATTCAGTTTTGAGATAGCGACCTCAAATTCGAGTTCGATTCGCCCCTATGCGGCCCAGATCCTGCAGTATCAGCTTGCGAAGGCAGGTGTTGAGGTGAAACTGCGTGTGATGGAGTGGCAGGCCTTTTTGAATACGGTGGTCTTCCCGAGGGCGTTTGACACGGTACTGCTCGGCTGGTCACTTTCGCTCTCGCCTGATCCCTATCTCTTATGGCACAGTGACAGTGATAAGCCCGGAGGTTTTAACTTTATCGGTTATCATAACAAAGATGTGGACGGTCTGATTGAGACGATGCAGGGTACCGTTGAGCGTATGGAACTCTCAAAGATTCAGCAGAAGATCTTCGCGTCTGTGGTTAAAGACAACCCCTATCTCTTCCTGTTCATTCCAAGTTCTATCACGGCGGTTGATAAAAAGATCAAAAACATTGAGCCTGCACTCAACGGTATCTGGCACAATTATATCGAGTGGGAAATTGAGGAGTAACAAAAGATGACAATACTATTTGACCTGGACGGTACGCTGATCGATTCGACCGAAGCGATATTGGAGAGCTTCCATAACTCGTTTGATCTGCATAAACACCCGCATGCGAGCGATGAGGCGATCAAGGCGTTGATCGGGTACCCTCTGGACGTGATGTATTCGGAGCTGGGTATTGAAGCGGAACGGGTATGGGAGTTCGTTCACACCTACAAAGAACATTACCGTGCGATATCGACACAAAAGACGGTACTTCTTCCCAAAGCCAGAGAGGCGGTAGAAGAGGCAAGAAAGTTCGCCAGGCTTGGGATCGTAACGACTAAGACGGGAAAGTTCTCCCGAATCCTGATGGAGCATTTCGGGTTGATGGAACATTTTGAGGTATTGATCGGGCGGGAGGATGTTGTAAACCCAAAACCGCATGCTGAACCGATCGACAGAGCGGTGGAAAAGATGAAGGTTTTAAAAGAGCGCTGCTGGATGATAGGGGACACACGACTTGATATTGCTTCAGCTAACAATTCCGGGGTGCGAAGTATCGGTGTCTTAAGCGGTTATGATAATCTGGAACAATTGAAAACATTAACTGATATTATCGAGGCAGATGCCCTTCAAGCCGTCAGGCGACTCGCAAAACTGGCATAAAGGTGACGTTAACACCAACCTTTTTTTAAAGCAAAAAGAGTGAAGCTAGATTTAAGAGCAAAATACATAAAATGCTAGCATATAAAGAATTATGAATAATTATTTGTAATCACCATTAAGGAGAATTCATGCTAGAGATTAGATGGCACAGCCGTGCGGGTCAGGGCGCAGTAACCGGTGCCAAGGGTTTAGCTGATGTTATTTCAACAACTGGAAAACATGTTCAGGCATTTGCATTTTACGGTTCAGCAAAACGCGGTGCGGCAATGACAGCATATAACCGTGTCGCTGAAACACCGATCATGAATCATGAAAAATACATGGAACCGGATTATGTTTTTGTTATCGATCCGGCACTGGTCTATACAACCGATGTAACAATCAATGCAAAAGAAAATACTGTATTTATTATTACGACACATATGAGTACTGAAGAGCTAGTCGCATCTCAGCCAAAGCTTCAAGGCAAGACATTATACACGGTTGACTGCATCAAGATCGCACAGGAGACTATCGGGCGTGCTATTCCGAATACACCGATGTTGGGCGCGTTTATGAAGATCTCTAAGATGTATGACATCGAGTTTTTTAAAGAAAGTATGCAGAGAATTCTTGCAAAACTGCCACAGAAGATCGTTGACGCTAATATGTTGGCTATCCAACGTGCGTATGATGAAGTGAAATAAGGAGTATATAGATGCAAAATAACGGATGGGATGAATTTGAAATCGGCGCTATGCTCCGTTCATTTGATGGCAAAGCCAAAGATATCGCGACAACACTTCAAGAAGATCGTAATTACTCAAGTAATAACTCGTTTACAGCAAGTGTAGCTGACTGGCGTATTGAAAAACCGGTATTTCATAAAGATTACTGTATTGACTGTCAGTTCTGTTGGGTCTATTGTCCGGATATTTCGATTATTTCACGTGATAAGAAGATGATCGGTATCGATATGGACCACTGTAAAGGGTGCGGGATCTGTGTTGAGGTTTGTCCTACAAACCCTAAATCACTTTTGATGTTCTCGGAACAGCAAGATGAAGAAGAAGCAATCGCAGGATGGCCTGAGAAAGAAAAAGGGGAAAAATAATGGCATTTGATAAAATGGAACTACGCGATATTGAAGTATGGGACGGTAACTTTGCTGCAGCGCAAGCTTTACGTCAGGTACAGATTGATGTTGTCGCAGCATATCCGATTACGCCGTCAACACCAATTGTTGAAGGTTATGCAAAATTTTTAGCTGACGGTTATGTCGAAGGCGAATTTGTCATGGTTGAGTCTGAGCATGCTGCTATGTCAGGATGTATCGGTGCTTCAGCAGCCGGTGGCCGTGTTGCAACAGCGACGTCCAGTCAAGGTTTTGCTTTGATGGTTGAGACGCTATACCAGGCATCCGGTATGCGTCTGCCGATTATTCTCAACGTGGTTAACCGCGCGCTTGCGGCACCGCTTAACGTTAATGGCGACCACTCAGATATGTATCTTGGCCGTGACAGCGGTTGGATCCAACTTGATGCTTACTGCCCGCAAGATGCTTATGACTTGAATTTCATCGCATTCAGAGTGGCTGAAGACCATGACGTACGTCTTCCTTGTATGGTTCACCAGGACGGGTTTATGACCTCGCATACCGCACAAGGTGTAAAAACGCTGACTGATGATCAGGCGTACGGTTTTGTCGGTGACTTTAAACCGATGAATGACATGCTGGACTTTGACCATCCAGTAACACACGGTGTTCAGACAGAAGAAGATTGGCACTTTGAGCATAAAGCACGTCAGCACAATGATCTTATGACCAAGGTTATGCCAAAAGTGCAGGCAGCATTTGATGACTTTGAAAAACTGACAGGCCGTAAATACAACATCGTAGAGTCGTATGATATGGACGATGCTGACGTAACGGTAGTCTGTTTAGGCACTTCGGTCGAGACAGCTCGTGAAGTCGCCAAGGAGATGCGCGCTAAAGGTATTAAAGCAGGTGTTGTCGGTATTCGTGTATTCCGTCCATTCCCGTTTGAAGAGATCAAAGCGGCACTCAAAAATGTCAAAGCGATTGCGGTACTTGACCGTTCATCTCCAAACGGTGCTCCGGGGGCCCTTTTCAATGAGATCGCAGGGGCACTTTACAACACTGAAGGCCGCGCCCTCCTTTCTGGTTATGTCTATGGTCTTGGCGGACGTGATTTGACGAAAAAACACCTGGTTGACCTTTACACGGAGCTTCAAGCTAATGTTGATGCCGGCAGAGTAACAACACCACTACAGCAGTTTATCGGCGTTCGTGGTCCGAAACTGTCATTTTTATAGGAGAACAGTATGAGTGAAATTAAAAAAATCAAAAACTTAAAAGAGTTCTCGACATCAGCGGACCGCTTTGAAGGTGCTAACCTTCTCTGCCCGGGTTGTGCGCACTCTATTATTGTACGTGAAGTACTTAATGCAACGAATGATGATCTGGTTCTTGCAGCATCAACGGGTTGTCTTGAAGTCTGTACAGCGGTCTATCCATATACATCTTGGGACGCTTCATGGATTCATATCGGTTTTGAAAATGGTTCTACTGCGGTTGCGGGTGCTGAGGCAATGTACAAAGCGCTTAAAACTAAAGGCCGTCTAAAACAGCCTGACAGAAATCCTAAATTTGTAGCTTTCGGTGGAGACGGTGCCTCTTATGATATCGGTTTCCAGTGGATCTCAGGCTGTTTCGAGCGCGGACATAATATGATGTATGTTGTTCTGGATAATGAAGTTTACGCGAACACAGGCGGGCAACGCTCATCGTCTACACCGATAGGTTCTTCAGCTACAACATCGCCTGCCGGCCGTGTCAGCTATGGCGAAAAGCAGAACAAAAAAGACATGATGGCAATTATGGCAGCGCACGGCGCACCATACGTCGCACAAGTCTCTCCGAACAAATGGAAAGACATGGTCAAAAAGATCCAGCACGGTATGGCAGTAGAAGGTCCGGTATTTATCAATGCGGTATCTGCCTGTACAACGGAGTGGAAATTTGCACCGGAAGATACAATGGCAATTACAGACCTTGCAACAGACTCATTGGTCTTTCCGCTGTATGAGATCATCAACGGGACGGAGTTGAATATAACTTACCGTCCTAAAAATGTCGTTCCGGTTGAAGAGTACCTGGCAGCACAAGGACGTTTCAAGCACCTTTTCAAAGATGAGTACAAATACCTTATCAAAGAGTGGCAGGAACGTGTTGATGCCAAATGGGACTATCTGCAGCGTCGCGAAGAAGCAAGAGTATAGCCCTTGCTTTTGCGGAAGTGAATACTCACTTCTCCCTCTCCCCTCCAAAACTTTTTTCTTTATTTAATATGCATAAGATATCACGACAGACCCGTAACTGAATCCTCTTGAATTAAGCGGATATTCTCTTGTTCTGTATGTATTTAAAAGAGCAAGATCCCACCTTCCGTAATTGAAGTCAAGTCCTGCTGTACACTCTGCAACAAAATATTCACGATCGGGAACGGACGGGGAGTCCCGGAAGGTATTGCCATCCAGAAAAATGTTACGTATGTCTATGTGTAAATCAACGGTGGCAAGTAGATAAAATGCCCATTTAGGGTTATAGCGCTCAGCATCCATACTATATGCAGGCAGAGCGTTTTCCTGCGCGGGGTGCATGATCGTATTGCCGAAATCATGCGGAATATTCCAGCCTATACGCACCGCTGTCCCGCTGTTAAGATAGGTATGTACATTTCCCAATGCGAAGCCTGCAAAAGGGGTCAAGTCTGCGTTTAGATTCCAAACAAGATCATCTGTGTGATTGCGCCATCGATGCTCATAGGCCACTATAATACCCAGCTCATTGTGCAGTTGGTGATCCCATCCGTTGGATGGTTTATTGTTAATCAGCTTATGCGCGAGGTTTTGGGTCTCTTCGCCTAATGCCGCCGGCCCGACAATGCCCAGTTGAAGCTCTAAGGTATCGGCTTCTTTGCTATCGGTCTGCTGCAGTTTGAAACCTGCATAGAGCCAGGCGGCGTAGGGCTGATCTTCCGGATTGGGGATAGTGCTTGCCTTGTCATTTGGCGTGTAGATCTCCTGAGCGACAGAGATGGTAAAAAAATGGTATTTGGTATTGTCATAGAGATACGGCATTTGAAGATAGGGGTATGCTGCAGTATCCACTCTGTAGAGAGTGGATAATTTGATACCGCCGGTGTAGTTTTTATCTGTTCTGTCAAAGAAATCGTTCTCGAGATAAAAGTTGAAACGTTCAAACTGCAAAGGCGTTTTTTCTTCAGCAAAAATGGCAGTCGAATCCATTAATGCAGCAGATAGAAGAAAGATGCTTAACGCTTTTTGCATACCCGTGACCTTGTCTTGATGATAAAGGGCACCTCTATAAACCCTAGTCCGCCTCAGCGATAGAGAGAAGTTCACAATCAAGGCGCTCCTTTG
>CAZNQJ010000085.1:0-6383 GCA_964575205.1 uncultured Campylobacterales bacterium
AAATACGGAGTAGGTGAGGTCGTCAAAGTCAATTTTATGGATATGCACCCAATGGATACGGGAATGCGTAAAGATAAAAAAACAGGGAAACTAATTCCGGCACACTACATCAACGAAGTAAAGTTTTTGTTCAATGACAAACCGATCACAACGATGACGACGTGGGAATCACTCTCTACGAACCCTGTTTTTACGATTAACTTCAAAGTCCCGGGATCAGGCGAACTAAAAGTGATCTTCAAAGACAACCAGGGCGAAGTAAACGAGAAGAGCATTAAAATCAAACCGAAAGGCTAAGTGATGATTGGTAAAAAAATTATACTGGCATCAGCGTTGATTGGTGCATTGGCTTTTGGCGGTGATCAGTTTGCGATGAGCGATGCCGACCGTGCGATGTATGCGGAGATGCTTGAAAACAATCCGGCGGACATTATGGTCGATTCCGGCGGCGAGATGCTTGAAGAGTACTGCGGCGGCAATGCCGGTCTGGCGAAATTTCTGGATGTCAGCGAAGAGGAGCTTCCGGCTTATATCGCCGGGTTCCCGCGCTATATCGACAAACTCGGCATGGTAGTAGGTCTTGACCAGGTGCTTCAGGCTTTGATGGCGCAAAACGGGCACAAGCCTTTCAAACTTAAAAGTTCTGATATGTTTGATATGAGCGCCTATGCCAAATCGATCGCCAATGATGAGAAGGTCAATATCGATGTCAATGCAAATCCGCAGATGAAAGCGGCGTATGCACTGGGTGATGAAGTGTTTAACACAAAACGCGGCGGACGCGGACTTTCATGTATGAGCTGCCACTCTCCGGATGTTGTCGGTTTGATACTGCGTACCCAGCCGCTTCCGGACCTTGGTTCTGCAGCGAACAAATCCGGAGCGACCTGGCCGGCATACCGTATGACAAAGTCATCACTCAGAACGCTTCAACGACGTTTTCAGGGGTGTATGAACAATGCGCTTTTGGCAGTGATTCCTCTCGGTTCGCCTGAGATGGTGGCGCTTGAAGTGTATGTAACAGACAAAGCAAAGGGCCGCGAGATCGCTATTCCCGGTCTTAAGCGCTAAGGAAAAGAGTTATGGATATTTCTAGAAGAGATTTTATGCAGATCGCAGCCGCCCTGGGGCTGGTTACCGTGTCAAACGGCTTTGCCCAGACGGTAGCCGGTAAAAATCCGGCAAGCATAGGCCTGAAAGATCTGTATGATTTTAACGCAAAGGGGAAGGTGACGCTGCTGCACATGTGCGACCTGCACGCGCATATCAAACCTTTGTACTGGCGGGAACCGTCGACATTGATCTCGGCACCGAACCTGGTCGGTACACCGGGCTTTCTGTGCGGCGAAGCCTTTTCCAAGCACTACGGTCTGGAGCCAAGCTCGCTGGATGCCTATTTTGACACCTATATGGACTTTAACGCCCTGGCGAAAAAGTTCGGTAAAATGGGCGGTATTGCGCACATGAAGACCCTGATCGACGAGATCAAAAGCCAGCGCGGTGCAGAGAATGTCCTCTTCCTGGATTCAGGTGATACATGGCAGGGGACGGGTGTTGCGCTCAAGAGCGGCGGTGAAGCGATCGTCAAGGCGCAGAACTACCTCGGTGTCGACGTTATGGTCGGCCACTGGGAGTTCACCTACGGCAAAGAGCGGGTCAAAGAGCTGATCGGCATGCTGGATGCGAAATTCATCTCGCAGAACATTGTCGGCGACGATCCGTTCGCCGATGAGTATGAAGAGCTGATCTTCGAACCCTACACGATCGAAGAGCGCGGCGGCGCGAAGATCGGTATTATCGGTCAGTCCTTTCCGTTCACATCGACGGCAAATCCCAAAGAGTTCACTCAAGGGTGGAGTTTCGGACTTCGTCTTGAGACGCTTCAGGGCTATGTCGATGAGCTTCGCAAAGAGCATAAAGTCGACTGTGTCGTCGTCCTTTCGCATGACGGTTTCAGTGTCGACCAGGAGGTGGCACGCCAGGTCCACGGCATCGACTTCATCCTGAGCGGCCATACGCATGACCCTTCGCCGAAGCCGATCACCATCAACGGTACGGTGGTTGTGATCGCGGGCAGCCACGGCAAGTATATCGGCCGTCTTGACATCGATATCCAGGACCACAAGGTCAAAGACTATGCGTACAAACTCATTCCGATCGCGTCAAACATCATTCCGGCCGATCCGGCAGGTGTGAAGCTGGTCAATGAGCTTTATAAGCCCTTTGACAAAGAGTTCAACGAGGTCCTGGGCAAGACCAAGGGAATGCTTTACAAGCGTGACACCTTCCACTCGACCTTCGATCAGCTCATCAATGATGCGATCATGGACGAGATGAAATGTGACATCTCGTTCACGCCCGGCTACCGCTGGGGAACGACGGTTCTGGCCGGAGACGATATCCTGATGGACAATGTCTACGAGATGTGCGGCATCACCTACCCGAACGTCTATACCTTCGAGCTCAAAGGGGCGCGTATCGCGCAGCTGCTTGAAGATATTGCGGACAATGTCTTCAATGCCAACCCGCTCTATCAGCAGGGTGGCGACATGAGCCGTTTGGGCGGGGTGACCTATTCGATCACCGTAGGCGCCAAGGCCGGCAAACGTATCAGCAATCTTTTGATCGGGGGCAAACCGCTTGATCCCAAGAAGACCTATATCGTCTCTTCATGGGGCGGAAACCTGCAAAATGCAGGCGAGAACCTCCAAAAAGAGAAGACACGGGCCGTTTATGATGTGACCAGAGACTATATTAAACGCAAAAAAGTGGTGGATGTCAGCAACACAGGCAATGTCACTCTCTTGGATTATGACTGCGGTTGTCCGAGTAAAGGAGGGGGCTGTTAATCTAAACTGCAAGAAAAATTGGGCATGACGTCTTTAAAAGATGGTGTGCGGGGAAATGATTCCGGTTTTTCCGGTTATGAAGCGGCAGGTACCAGCTGCCGCAAACAGTGAGAATGCCCTGAGACATTGGTTCGTCACAAACGGCATTATCTCACTTTGAACTTAAATAAAGGTGAAAAATGAAATTAGTAAAAATGAGTGTAGCCGCAGCTGCTATCTGTGCACTTAGTGTCGGTCTGTTTGCGGATGAAGCAAAACCAAAAAGAGAGTTGAAGAACAATATGATGGAGGTGTATAACACACTTCCGGGCAGTGCGGACAACATTACCGACGCTTTTGCAAACGGAGTGTTTTACGGTCGTTTAAGAATGAACTCTTTTAAATGGGACTGGAAGAATGACAATTTCAATAATGACAATAAAGCATTTGGTCTGGGCGGGAGTATGATCTATAAAACGGCACCGTTAGCGGGCGTAAGCGCTACTGCCGGTCTCTATTATTCAAACAGCCCGTTTTCCGGACTTCGTGTTGATAATGCTGATGTCGGTGATGTGAAAGCCGGAAAAGATACCTTCAGCCGCTACAACGTAAAAACGACCGGCGATTGGTCTATGGCCACTTTGGCACAAGCCTACCTGCAGTACGATATCTCTAAAACAAGCTTTAAAATAGGTCGTCAGATCTTTGAATCTTTTTTGACAAAGTCTAATGACACAAAAATGATACCGAACACTTTTAACGGTTTAACGGTGGAGATGAAAGAGATCCCGAAAACTACGATTCGCGCTGCATACTTCAATGCCCAGAAACTTCGTGATCATACAACGTTTCATGATGTGATCACTTTTAAAGATGCCTCAGGCGACTCCTGGAACAACAACGATGACTCTGCTGTTCATAAAGGACTGAGCCATGCCAACTTTACGGCAGCGGGCGAAAAGACAGATCATGCCTTGATCGTTGCAGATGTTCGTAACAAGTCGATTGATAACCTTCAGATAGATGTGACCTACGGCGCCGTTCCCGACGTTGTCTCTTCTATTACAGGCGAGTTGAACTACAAGATCGGTTTGCCGGGCGGCTTCTCTCTAACCCCGGGTGTCCGCTACATGTATCAGATGGATAACGGCGGCGGCGAGATCGGCGGTGCGACACTAAAAGGTACGCTTGCCGGTGTGACGGGAGAAGCCCTTGGGTACAAAGACGCTTCATCGCTCGACAGTTCGCTTGCTATGGCGCGTTTAGTGCTTAAGCAGGGGGCACTTAAAGTGCAGGTTGCCTACTCGGCGGTCGGTGATGAGGCAGATATCGTCGCACCATGGAGAGGTTTCCCGACAGGCGGATACACCCGTGCGATGGCCCAGTATAACTGGTATGCAAATACAAAAACAACGGCTGCAGAAGTTTTTTATGACTTCGGTAAAGCTAAATTAGTCCCGGGGTTCAGCGCTATGGCCCGTTATGCTATGCAAAACTTTGATGAGTCAAAACAGGCTGCCGGTGTTCAAGCCGACAGCAATATCCTGCACATCGATCTTCGTCAAAAGATCATGGCCGGACTGGATGCCAAACTTCGTGTCGGATTAGTCAGTGCCGATGACCGTGTCGCCGGCGGTGACAAAGATTCGTATAACGAATACCGTTTTGAACTGAACTACCTATTCTAAGAGGATTGCGTTTATGAAGTCACTTCTGTTGTGTCTGTTTTTTTCTACTACACTACTTTCCGCTACCTATGCGCTTGAGCCTGTGAAGGTGGCGGATGGAATTTACTGCTACTTCGGCCTGCCGGAGGTGATGGATGAACGTAATAACGGCAATATGGTCAACTCCTGTTTTGTCGACATGGGCAGGGTGTGGCTCGTTGTAGACAGCGGTCCGACCTACCTCTACGCCAAAGAGGCGTTAAGCAAAATAGAGGCAATTAAAAAGATGCCGGTGGCTACTGTCATCGACACGCACGTGCATGACGACCACTGGCTCGGAAACGGCTTTTATCTGTCGCAGGGCGCCGAAGTGTTCGGCCCCTCGGCTTTTAAAAAAGAGGTCGATCCGTCGGCAGTCACGCGAATGGAAAGACGGGTCTCAAAAGAGGCCTACATGCAGACTTCGCCGAAGCTGCCGACAACTTTTGTCGATCAAAACAGGACACTGCATATAGACGGGAACGAAGTACGGTTGATCAAGGTCGCACGAAAAGCCCATACTTCGGGAGATATTCTAGTGTATCTGCCGAAGATGCAGACGCTGTTTGGCGGTGATGTCATCTTTAACGACAGGCTTCCATCGCTGCGCGACGGCGATATCAACGGCTGGATCGCGACCCTTGAGATGATCAAGGCGATGCCGTTGAAAAATATTATCGGAGGGCACGGAGAGGCGGTCGGCAAAGATGCGGCGGATCTGACCTACCGCTACCTGCTGCAGCTGCGCAGCGAGGTGAAAGCGGCAATCGACAATGGTATCGGCATCGACGATGCCGTCAGAACGATCAGGATGCCCTCATTCTCATCTGTCGCTCTTTATGATGAGATGCAGGCGAAAAATGTCGAAGCGGCATACCGCACGTTGGAGTGGTCCGATGAGTAGAGCAGCCGCGGCGGTGATGATCTCGGCAATGATCTTCTCGTCGCTTTTCGCTGAAGGCGTGCAGTGGCGCAGCTGGGAAGCCGGCATCAAAGAGGCGAAGGTCTCAAACAAGATCGTAATGATCGATGCCGTGCGCAGAGGCTGCCACTACTGTGAAGATATGGAAGCGCAGGTTTTTAAGGATGCGGCGATGGCGGCCTATATCGAAAAACGTTTTGTCCCGGTCAAGATCGATCTTTCCGAAGAGGCGTTGCCCCTGGATCTGGATGTCTCGATGACGCCTACCTTTTTCTTTATCTCCGAAGAGGGCAGGCTGATCAAAAGGGTTCCGGGGTCATGGAACCGGGAAGATTTCCGCTCATTTCTCGACGGCGTAAAAAAAGAAGAGGAGAAGCAATGAAACGGATTTTGATGGCAATTGTCCTGCTGGCAGGGATTTTGGGCGCAGATACGGAGTTGGCGGAGCCGAAACCCGCTTTCGACAATCCGCGCCAGATCGTCTTCAGCGTCACCGAAGGCGACGATAAGGCGATCAACCATGTCTTGAGTTCGGCCAACAACGTTTTGAAGTTCTACGGGCCTGAGAATGTCGAGATGCGTATCGTCGCCTATTCAGGCGGTATCCGCACGCTGCTCAAAAAAGAGAAAGCGATCGCCGTACGTGTCGACGCCCTGATGCAGTACGGTGTCGTCTTCGTCGCCTGCGGCAACACCATGCGCACGAAGAAGATCGACAAGAGCGAACTGATCGACGGCAGTGAAGTCGTTACGGCCGGTATCGTCGAGATGATCGAACGCGTGAAGTCCGGATGGACTTATATCAAACCATAAAGGAAAATCCATGATCAAAAAAATTGTATTGGTGATGTTGCTTATTACGACCAACATCATGGCACAAGGTGATATCAAAATATTCACAGTAGCGAACGACCCTAAAAGCGACCT
>CAZNQJ010000086.1:0-6360 GCA_964575205.1 uncultured Campylobacterales bacterium
TATTTTTTATCTTGCTCTGGGCAGTGACATCTTCAAGCCCTTTTGATTTCAAAAGTGCGATCGACTTCTCCAGATCGATCTTTTGCATATCACTCAGCTCCTGCAGCGTTTTTCTTCCCAATTGGGAAGGGGCATTTCCATGGCCATCCTGCTTCGTATCTTTCTTGATCAGATCATACACATCGCTGGGCGTCATATTGTTGTTTTTGGAGATGCTCAGCAGGGATTCGTCCTCCTGAAAAACAATATGGTTTCTTTGCAGGATCTCCTTTGCCTGAGCGAGGTCGATCCCCTGTTTCTTACACAGCACATTCAGTTTCGTCTCTTCCGCATGGCCGTAAGGCGGTTCCCCGTACTGTTTGCTCCAGGACTCTTTGATCTTGTCGCCCATCTGCAGGAACCCTTTCATCGGCTGAAAAGAGTAGAGTGTTCCGACTACAAAAAACACATTGATCAGAAGCGCTATGACAAACTCCCTTTTTGTAAAAGAGATCTTTTTATTGGCATCTTTCAGATAACTGACGATCGGCTTCCAGTTGTAGTAGATATGCCATGCCGCAAAGAAGAGAAGCGTCAGCATCGAGGTCGTATGCAGGCTGATATACTGCGTCTTTGTCAACCCGAACAGATGCCAGTCACTCCAGTAAGCAACGCGTCCGTGAGGAGAGAGAAAAAGCATTATCCCCGTGTAACTCATGATTAAAAATGCGAGCCCTAAGCTTAACGAGGTTACTTTTTTCATTGTGTACCGCCTATCTGTTTTTATGTTCTTTTCTCTTATTCAGCAATTGTATCAGTTTTTGGTTTGATTGGTATGCGTTCCCACCGGATACGGTGGCATCGGGGAGCACTTTTTTATTGCGGGTTACTCAACTTCGGATACGGCGACCATATAGTTTTTACCGTAAAATTTTGCACACTTTGGGCAGGTCGTGTAAAAAAAGTAGGTCTTCTTGGCCTGTTTTCCCCGGCTCTTGACGAAGGCTTCCATCTCTTTTTCCCACTTGGGCGCCTCTTTGTATGGCCCTTCAAAAACTTTTGTAAGAAAGTTGCCCGTCATCTTCACCATCCGCTGGCCGGGAACAGCTTTAGTTACTGCGAAAAAGTGCTCGCTGCGCCAGGCAGAGGGATCATAGGACAAAACAATAAATTGCTCCATATCCTGTGCATGCTCTTTTTCTATCGCTTCGAATGTTTCAGCAAACACAGAGCCCATATTCAGCGGAATGTGAAAAAGACTTCTCGTTGTCGCCTTGACGAAGAGTTTCTCTTTGAAATGCAGCTCCTGTTCATCCCATCCTTCCGGTTTGAAACGGGGGCAACAGTTTGTAGGGTTATCGCTCATGTCATATTTAGGCAAGGCATTGGTTTCCATCGTTTCTCTCCTATTAATCAAACAGTTTCGTGTAACTGTGGCAGTACGGCATCTTCCCGTGGCGTTCATAGTAGTCCTGGTGGTTTTCTTCGGCTTTATAAAAAGTGTCTGCTTTTTTGATCATGGTGGCGACCTTGTAGCCCTTTTTCGTCAAAATAGCGACCAGTTTCTCAGCGACCGCTTTCTCTTTATCGTCGCTGTAGAATAGAACAGAACGGTACTGCTTTCCGATATCGGGCCCCTGCCCGTTTGTCTGCGTAAAATCATGGATTTCGAAAAAATTCTTTGCCAGCGCCTCGTAACTTGTTTTATTGGGATCGTAGACCACCTCGACGGTCTCAAAGTGGCCGGTATTTTTATAGACCACGTCCCAGTAAGAGGGATCTTTAACGTGGCCGCCCATAAAGCCCGAGACCACCTCTTTGACACCGGGGACTTTTTCCATGTAGTATTCAACGCCCCAGAAACAGCCGCCGGCGAAATAGGCTTTTCTGAGCGTCTCTTTCTCCTGAGCATACAGAAGCGTGCCCATCACCATAATGGCCAATAGTAGAACGATCTTTCGCATCGCTGATCCTTTCTGTCAGCAAGGTTTTCCCGCTTTATCGCAACAGGATGAAACCATGCTGTTTTATGCCTCAAAGATAGCACTATTTGGCTAAAATTCCGTTATGAAAAAAACCATCCTGATCACAGGCTGTTCCAGCGGCATCGGCTATGCAACGGCGCACTATCTTCACAACAACGGCTACGAGGTCTTTGCCACTGCGCGCAAAAACGCCGATGTCAAAAGACTCCGGGCCGAAGGGCTGACTGCCTTTGAGCTTGATGTGACCGACACCGCTTCGATCGACAGCGCCCTTAATGCCGTCTTTGCCATAACAGGCGGAACGCTCTATGCCCTTTTCAACAATGCCGGCTACGGGCAGCCCGGTGCCCTTGAAGACCTGCCGGGCGCTGCACTGCGCGAACAGCTTGAGACCAATGTCATCGGTCTGCACGAGATGACGCGGCGCATTATCCCGGTTATGCGCAGACAGGGCTACGGGCGTATCATCCAGCACTCTTCCGTCCTCGGGCTGATCTCGCTGCGCTTCAGGGGTGCCTATAACGCCAGCAAGTATGCGATTGAGGGGCTCTGCGATACGCTGCGCCTTGAACTCTCAGACAGCGGTGTCCATCTGATCACCATCAATACCGGCCCGATCCGCTCAAAGTTCAGAGACAATGCGACAGAGAAGTTTCTGCAATATGTCAATGTTGACGAGAGTCTCTTTGCCAAAGAGTACACGGCGGAGGTACTGGCCCGCAAAGAGACGAAAAACGCCAAGGATCCCTTTACCAAAGAGCCTATTGCCGTCATAGAGAAAATTCTTCTTGCGCTCGAACAGCCAAAACCCCGCCCGCGCTATTATGTAACGACGGCCACGCATATTCTCGGCACGCTGAAGCGTCTGCTGCCGACAAGCTGGCTGGATAAAATCCTCTTGAAGGTCTGAGATGGGCGCTATTGCCAATATTCCGTTTGTACGGCAGATCAGTGATAAGATCTATGCCGAAGGCTTCCTTTTTGATCTCGACATCGCGACGCCGCTGATGTCGAACCCTTACCAGGAATTTCCATATCTGATCATCGAAAACTTTCTCGATCAGCAGTGCTGCAGGCAGATCATCAATGCGGTCCAATGCGATAACGATGCACAGAGCGCCGCACTGCGCGGCAGAAAAAAACGCGTCGACAAAAGTATCCGCAAGACAAAGATCTACACGCTGATGCCTGTTCACCGGGAGCTCTATGACCGGGCCTTTGCCAGAGAAAGAGCGCAGATAGAGGCGTTCTTCGCCCTCTCCCTGACCACCTCCACCGACGAACAGGTACTCGAATATACCGAAGGCTCGTTCTATAAAGCCCATGCAGACGACTCAAGCGTCCTGATCGACAAGGAGGGAAGGACCATCGGTTTCAAGCAGGTCGCACCGCACCGCAAGCTCACTACCGTCCTGTTTGTCAGCGAACACAGCGATGATGTGCAGGACCGCTACAGCTACCGCGGCGGCGAACTCGCTTTTAACTATTTTCATGATCTGGACGGGAATGTAGTGACACTTAAACCGAAGATGGGGACATTGGTCGTCTTTGCCAGCAACCCTATCTATACCCATGAGGTCAAAGAGGTCAAAGAGGGGTATCGTCTCACACTGGTGCAGTGGCATGACGCCCTGCTTTAGAACACGTTCAGTTCTCTTTCTCTCCGTGGCGCCGGAAGTCTTCTTTCAGCAGCCTCTTGATGACCGCAATCTCTTTGGGAATTAACTTCTCGCTCTCTTTCATCGCCCTCAGGACGTGGTGCACTTCATTGACGGTGATGCCGTAGGGATCTTTTTTCTCGATCTTTGCGCCGCCCTCTTCCAGAATATGGACCATATCGATGCTGCGCCGGTTGTACTGCAAAAAGTAGATCAGTCCCAGCTCGCCCGTATGCTCTTTTTCCAGGGCCACAACAACGCGCGGCGGGATCTCCCGCGTTACGGTAGGGGCTATCTTTTTAAACTCCTCGGCACTCATATAGCCGATATAAAACTTAGTATAAAGATCGATCTTGCGCACTACGTCACTTTTGTTTAAGAAACGCATGTCTAAAGGCACATTTTGGGAGCTGCGTGAACGTTTCATCAGCCATGTCATCGTACTGTAGTATTTAAACGGACGGATCTCCAGATCATCGGTTCCGACAATACGTTTGTCTTTGACGATGTTGTAGGGCTTTCGCTTGTTTTTTCGCATGTCGCTGAGCCAGCTGAGGATATCTTTCGCCGTAAAGGGCTTCGTGATCCAGACGGTACAAAAGTCCGGAAGCTGTTTGGTGCCGGTAACGCCCTCGTTCAGGATCAGGAGTGCTTTGACCTTATAGTGCGGAAAAATGGTCTCCAGCAGCGCCTTTTTCTTGCGCAGGCGGCGTTTCAGGTTGGTCACCGATTTGGTCAGGGTCATCTCCACCATATAGAGCGTATTGTCTCTGGTGATAAAAAGTGCATCAAACTCGCCGATCTCGTTGCGGTTGGTGCGATAGATGATCTGCCCTTTCGTGTTGACGGAGAGGGTGTCCGAGCGGGAGTCCGTTTTAGCGGCGTTCGGCCCCTTGGAGATGAACTTTACGATCTCATCCTGGGTAACCGCCCACCGCAAGAGGCGTTCATAAATAAAATTCTCAAAAGCTTCGCCCTCAAAAGAGCGGTAAGAGCTGATGTATTGGGGATCTTCTTCATCCATTCCCTTCTTCTGCAGGGAGAGAAGATGTTTGATACCGTATTGATAATAGAGCAGATTGTCGTGAATATCGTTTTTTTCGAGATTGTATATCTCGTCGGGCATGCTTAGAATTGGAGTCTCCTGAGGGGCTGTTAAAATGCCCTGTTTTTAACTCACCTTCTCGGGTAAGCCTACTAATAATACAGATTTGTTACTGAAATCTTGGTTTACAATGAAAAATCAACCAAATTTTCTCTCTAAAATGCCATAATCGCGGGATGAATAAAGTAAAGCAGACACCATTTGACTATCAGCAGGCCCAAAAAGAGGCTACGGAGTGGTTTGATGACCATTACAAAGAGGCCAATAAAGAGCTTGGTGCCGTTGCCTGGGCAAGAGGGGAAGCCAACCCCTTGCTGCGGGAATATCTGGAATTTATCAACCCTGAACCGGCCAGGGCGATCGTGATCGGCTGTGGCCTCGGAGACGACGCCCATGCCCTCTATGAAGCCGGCTTTGACGTCACGGCCATCGACATCTCGTCTGAAGCGATCAGCTGGGCCAAAGAGCGTTTCGGCGGCACCACGATCGATTTCAGGGTCGAAGATATCTTTGACCTTCCGCAGGAGCTGCTCGGCAGATTCGACTTCGTCTTCGAAGCCTTTACTATTCAGTCTCTGCCGCTCTCTCTGCGCGACAGGGTGATCACGGCGATAGCTTCGCTGATGGCGCCCAGGGCCAAAGTCCTTGCCGTATGCCATGCCAAACGCGAGGAGGAGCACTTTGACGGGCCGCCGTGGCCCCTGACCACCAATGAGCTGCGCCTTTTTACGATGAAAGCGTGCAAGGAGCTGGAATTCAGCATCTACGAAGAGCAGTCGCACCGCTCAACACTGAAAGTACGTGCACTTTTTCAGAAAGAAAACTAGGAGACCCCATGACCTATTATCCTTACGACCGGTTTGTAAACGATGTCAAAGCCCTTGTCAAACTGACACAGAACTATCAGCCCGATACGCTGATCGCGATTGCACGCGGGGGGCTTACGCTCGGACACGCCTACGCCATTGCCACCGACAACCGCCGTCTAATGACAATCAACTCGGTTCTTTACGAAGGCGATCAGCGCGGAAAAAGCTGCGAGATCTTCAATGTCCCGGAACTCAGCAGTGCCAAAAAAGTTTTGCTGCTCGATGACATCGTCGACAGCGGACAGACCATCAAGGAGGTGCTCGAACACCTGCAAGGCTGTTTTCCCGAGGTCGAATTCAGGATCGCTTCGATCTACTATAAAAAAACGGCGGTCATCCAACCCGATTTTGCTCTGCATGAAGCCCATGAGTGGATCGAATTCTTCTGGGAAAAAGATTATCTGGCTGAGTAGCCGCAGCTAATCTTACCCGACCGTCAAAGTTTAAATTTTGCCCACTAAACTTGCACTATGAAAAATGTCATCATCATCGGAGCCGGCCTGAGCGGCATCTACGCCGCAACACTTCTGCAGAAGCACTTTAACGTCACGATTCTCGAAGCACGCGACCGCATCGGCGGGCGCATTCTCACGGTGGACGGATTCGACATGGGCCCCTCCTGGGTCTGGTCGCATCAGCACCACATTTTGCAGCTCATACGCGAGAACCGGCTGGAGCTCTTTGCCCAACATACCAAAGGAGACGCCCTTTACGACGGACCCGGCGGCATCGAACATTTTGCACCGCCGCCTTCTGCACCGTCG
>CAZNQJ010000087.1:0-6303 GCA_964575205.1 uncultured Campylobacterales bacterium
ACGATCGGTGAAAGAGCCGCGCCGCCGATACCAAAAAAACGGAGCTCCCCGCCAAAGGTCTCCATCAGTTTTTTACCGGCAATCCTGTTAAGCATTTTTCGCACCGCCGGAATGGCATAAAGCGTGCGTATCAGCAGGTTCTTTTGAAAACTGGGCTGAATTTTGTTTTTGTAGATCTTCTCAATGATCAGCGGCACACTCAGCATAAAGGTCGGTTTTACCGCTGAAAATGCTCTGATCAGGATGGTCGGCGTCGGCGGTTTGGAGAGGTAAAATACCGAGGAGCCGTTTAGAATCGGGATCAACAGCCCTATCGTACACTCATAGGTATGTGCCAATGGCAAAACAGAGAGAAAACGGTCTTGCGGATAGATCCCGATAATATGCTGCGCCGCTACCGCTTCAAAGGCGAGGTTCTTATGGGTGAGCATTACGCCTTTGGAGCTGCCGGTCGTGCCGGAGGTGTAGATAATTGCAGCCAGATCATCTTCTTTGACCGGATTCATTTCAATCTCTTTACCCAACCTCTCCATTGCGTTTTGCAGATGCTGTTGCCCTTTTTGCAGGACAAGGGAGACCTTGTCGGGAGAGGAGAGATCGGCCAGGACTTCGAGATTGTTGGTGTAGACGATCAGTGTCAATGCGGGCGGATTGGTCTCATCCAGAAGTGCCTCCATCAGCTTTTTGGAGATGAAGGCGGCCTTGCACTCGGCATGCGCCGCGATATGGAGCGCCTCGGAGGTGTGAAAATCGGGCAGCACAGGGACAATAACCGCACCCATCGTCGTCACCGCAAAATAGACAACGCCCCAGTTGGGCATATTTTCGCTGTAGAGCGCCACCTTGTCGCCGCGGCGAATCCCGTGTGACGAGAGAAGCAGCTGTACCTCGGCAACCTTTTTCGCGAATTGGGCATAACTTATCGTTTCACCGTCAACCAGGCCAAGGGCGGGACGATCGCTGTAGTTTGCTATACTGTAGTCAAAAAGTGCTTTAAGCGTAAGTTCCGGAAGCTGAATAAATGGTTTGCCCATCGCGTCCCCCTTATTTTTTTTGCGCGATAATACGGATGAGTTCTGCATCGCCCTGATGGCCGCTGCCTTCGGAGAGATGGTCGACACACTCCTCGAGTCTGATGAGCGTCACATCGTCCCGGCTGAAAATATTGCTCAGCGATTCAAGGGTATAGAGCAGTTCCGGCATCTTTGGACCGCCTGAGTCCCGTGACAGCTGTTTAACAGAAAAGAACTCGCCGATAAAATAACCGCCGTGCTCAAGAATATCGACGGCATGGGAAAACGCTTCTGTTCTGAGCGGCTCCGGCAGATGCAGAAACGAGGTCAATACCCCGTCGTACTTTTGCGTAGTGCTCCACTCCCCGAGATCGGCATGGATGGTCTCAATATCGACCCCCAGCTCTTCCGCCAAGAGGCTCGTTTTTTCGAGTCCGACATCCGATGCATCCAGAGCAGCGACAATATGCCCCTTACAAGCCATGTAGCACGCCGTTCGGCCTTCACCTTCTCCAAGCATCAAGATTCTGCTTTTCGGGTCTAGAAGGCCCTCGTTTGCAGCGAGAAAGGCATTAGATTCTTTGCCGTACAGAAACCCTTTCCGTGAGAACTTCTCATTCCACATATGTTGTATGCTCATAACCGCCCCTTACTGTTCATTGTCATCATGAAACTGTTCGATAAATTCACCCATCAGGTAGTTGACGACAGAGTCGTAGATATCGGCGTTGACATCTTCGCTCTCAAAGAGATCACTGTCGCTGTAGCTCTGCACAAAGCTCTTGACACGCCCGGAGCGCACAATCTCGGCCTCTTCGCCTACGCCAAACGCAATGCTCACAACCGTGCTCTTTCCTGCCTTAAGGGAACTGATTTTTACAAACAGTGCCCCGACCCCCTCTTTTTTGCTCTTGATCCCGTTTTTTTCGAGTCTGCTTTTGAGCTCCTGCGCAATTTTTTGTGTCAATTGCGGCGATATCGCCCTGTTCTCATCAATAACCAGAACATTGAGCGCCTGGATACCTTCAAGGTTATAGGGGCCGGCTCCAAAGAGAGCGAACGGAAAAAAGAGAGTACAAACCTGTAACAAAGCACGCTTTTTCATAATATCAACCCCAAACAATATCTTCTTATAATAACTGATTACTATTAAAAAAAACTATTGTTTGCTATCTTTGAATACCGTTTAAAACAGGGACAAACTCGCAGGCCTCAAGCTCATCTTCGATCAGTTCATCGCCGATCTTCACAAAACGGGTAATGACCTGCCTTCCGTCCCTCTCCATCGGCGCGACGATAACGCCGCGGGGCGATAGCTGATCGATCAGAACCTGCGGAATATGGGTCGGCGCAGCCGAGAAAAGGATACGGTCGTAGGGCGCATACTGGACCCACCCTTTTTGACCGTCGTCAGTACGGGTATGGATATTTTGAATACCAAGCTCTCTAAAGCGCTGTTTCGCCTCAAGCAGCAGAGACTCGATGCGTTCGATCGAAAAGACCCCACGGAAAAGATGCGATAAAACGGCCGCCTGATAGCCGCTGCCGCAGCCTATCTCCAGGACCCTGTCAGCCCCTTCAGGCTCAAGGTATTCGGTCATCTTGGCCACTGTCAGCGGCGATGAGATCCACTGTTTCGCCCCGATCGGCAGAGCATCCAGCCGGTACGCATGCTGACGCATCGCTACAGGGACGAACTTTTCACGATCTGTGTTGATGATCGCCTGTTTTACCGCCGGGGTGAGTTCAAAGACTTTGTCGATCTCGTCTGCCATACGTTTAGTTTTAATTGCTGTTATTTTATCGATCACACTATACCTACATCCAAATATCGGCGCATTTTGCGCACCTCTTTTTCACTGAAATTTTCCTCCAGACAGAGCTGTTCGCCGTTTCGGCGTTCTTCACCGAAAGGCGTTATGATACCGCTCATGCCGCTTGTGTCGCTGTTCTTAACATCCGAGGCGACGACATAGCACTGGTTCATAACGGCCAGCGCATTGGTGAGCGAGACGAAGTTTTGACTTCGGAGCCTGCCCCACTGCGCCGGGACCAATATGACATCCGCCCCCTCAAGCTGCTGCCAGAGCCGCTTAAAACGCAGTTCATAACAGATCAGGATACCGATCTTGAGCCCGTCCGCTTCGAAAAGCACGATCCCGCGCTCATCGCCTGCCGCAAAGTAGTCATGTTCGCCGCCGAATTTGAAAAGCTCCGCCTTGGCCTGCTCGTGAATAACGCGGCCGCCGTGGAACACCTTCGCGACATTGTAGATCCTGCCGTCTGCGCCTCTCTCTATCATCGTTGCCGCGATGATCCGCTCCCCGGCCGCCGCTGACAGTGCCGCGGTGATCACAGCTGCATAGGCCGCTGCCGCCTCGAAATGGTCATAGTCAAAGTTGGTGACAGCCACCTCGGGAAGAACGATCAGGGCATTGGAGGGTGCTTTTTTAACTAAAGAGAGAAGTGCAGAGAGATTTTCTTCATAGCTTTTGGCTTCGCTGCTGAAAGCAAGTGAGCAGAGCGGACGCTCTTTAAAAGTCGTCAAAGCTCAACGAACCCTTGGAGTAGTTGGTGACTGTACCCTCGAAGAAGTTGGTCTTCTGGTCATTGAATGAAGCGAAATCATTGACCCATTTGATCGGGTTTGTCACATTGTAGATCGGTTCCAGTTTGACGGCGCGCAGACGTTCATCGGCAAGGAACTGAATATACTGCTCCAGGATCGCATCCGTCAACCCCAGGATCTGCCCCTGTGTGATGTATTGGCCCCAGGAAACTTCCAGTTTTACGGCATCTCTGAACATCTGATAGACCTCTGCTATAAGCTCTTCCGTAAAGAGTTCAGGGCGTTCCCGTCGCAGTGAATTGATCAGGTTCTGGAACAGAACCAGGTGGGTCACTTCATCGCGCTGAATAAAGCGGATCATCTGCGCGGAACCCAGCATCTTGCCGGCACGCGCCAAAGTGTAGATATAGGTAAAACCGCTGTAGAAGTAGATCCCTTCCAGTATCTGGTTTGCAAAACAGGCTTTGATGAAGTTGGTGTCTGTCGGATTTTCAGAGAGCATCTCATACTTGACCGCGATGGCATCGTTCTTGGATTTAAGCATCATATCCCTGCGCCAAAGATCATAGATCTCCGCGGAGTTTTGCGAGATCGAATCGACCATAACGGCGTACGACTGCGAGTGAAGCGCCTCTTCAAACGACTGTCGCACCAGAATAAGATTGATCTCCGGGGCCGTAACATAAGGGTTGACATTGTCGATCAGGTTGTTTGTCTGCAGTGAATCCATAAAGATAAGCTGTGAAAGCGCTTTGTCATACGCCGTCTTCTCACCCTCTGTCAGCTGTTTGTAATCATTGGCGTCACGGGTCATATCGACCTCTTTAGGGAACCAGGTGTTATTTAACATCACTTCCCAGAGATTGTAGGCCCACTGATATTTGATGTTGTTGAGTTCGAAGATACCGGTCGGGTTGCCGCCGAAGATCCTGCGATCGTTTACATTTTCTTTTGAATCGGGGTTGTAGATCTTTTTTCTGTTGATTGTTGCCATATTTCTTACCTAATGAACAAGATACCCATGGTAGATCGACTACCAATTTTAGTAATAGATTATGTCGAAAACATCATTCACTTTTGTTGAATACAGACAAGAAAATGAAGAAGATGCAGCGTGCCTAAATGGTTGAATATATATTTTTCTTATGTATTGCAAACGAGATAGCAGATAGGTGTTATCATAGCGCAATAGAGGCTGTTCAAACGCACACCGATGGCTGCCCCTTGTCTCTAGGAAGAGCACGACAACTTGAGGTTTTTCACACTTTTCGGCGACGGTTTCGCAAAACTCTCCATCTCGGGGTGCTCGTCAAACGGCGCACGCGCCAGCTTAAGCAGCTCTTCGACACCGGTATAGTCGCCGCGCTCCGCCTTGTCGATGGCATACTGCAGCATATAGTTTTTAAGCACATATTTCGGATTGGTCGCTAACATCTGTTTGTGACGCTCCTGCACTTCAGACCTCTCTTTTTCCAGACGCTTCTCATAATGATCGAGCCAGTCGGAAAGAGGAGCTTCAAGCGCACAAAAGGCTAACAGCTCTGTTTTATCCCCGTCGTAACGGCTGAGCACTCTGAAGAAGCAGTTATAGTCGATGGACTCCTGCTGCATAATGCTGAACAGCCACCGTAACACCGAAATGTCATCTTCCTCTTCCGTGATAAAACCCAGTTTTTTTCGCATAAATCCGAGGTAGTAGCTGCTGTATATTTCGCCGAACTTTTCCAGGGCCTCCTGCATACGCTCCAGTTTGATCAGAGGCGAAAGAGCCCGCATCAGCATACTCAGGTTCCACTGCGCAACGCCAGGCTGCTGACCGAAGGCGTAGCGCCCTTCCGCGTCGGTGTGGTTGCAGATGTAGCCGAAGTCATAATCGTCCAGGAAAGCATACGGCCCGTAATCGATGGTCAGCCCGGCGATGGACATGTTGTCGGTATTCATCACCCCGTGGTTGAAACCGACCCCCTGCCATTTCGCAAGCAGCAGCGCTGTACGGTCGATGAGCTCTTCGAACATCAGAAAATAGGCATCTTCCTTGCCTTTAAGATGGGGATAGCTCTCGTCGATCACATAGTCCGCCAGGGCTTCGATCTTCTCCAGTTTACGTCTGGTGTAGAAGTATTCGAAGGTGCCGAAGCGGACCCAGGAGGTCGACATGCGCAAAACGATCGCACCTTTTTCCCACCGTTCGCGGGCCACATCTTCATCGGAGCCGATAATGGCGAGGGCTCTTGTGGTGGCGATATGCAGACCGCACATCGCCTCGCTCATCAGATATTCACGGATCGATGAACGCAGCACCGCGCGCCCGTCTCCCTGACGCGAATAGCGTGTCGGACCGGCCCCTTTGAGCTGCAGGTTCCAGCCGTTTTTCGTTCTTCCGAGGTTGATGGCACGTCCATCACCCAAGCGTGGGACAAAGTAGCCGAACTGGTGGCCTGCATAACACATCGAGAAAGGCTCGCTGCCGCGCAGAGTGCCTTCTCCGTTCATAACAGCGACAAGCAGCTCTTCTTCGCCTTCGATATCGACACCGAGCAGCTCGGCCGCATCCGGGCTGTAACTGATCAGAAAAGGCTTTTTAAGCGGAGTAATATCGGTTCTGTCGTGAAACTCGGCCTCAAGAGAGAGATAGGGCGTCTCGACTTCTAAATCAAATAATTTCATAACGGATTTTTAGCGCAGCAAAGTATAAACCGCGATGGCGTAAGCAAGCAAGAT
>CAZNQJ010000088.1:0-6284 GCA_964575205.1 uncultured Campylobacterales bacterium
ACTTCTCGATCTGTTGGTTGATGTCCTTCTGCTTGTTGAGCTCTTCCTCGTAACGCTAGGTTACCATCATCGTGTTGCCGACCTCGCCGGTGTGAGTGACCGGAGACCCGGGTTACAAAATAGTCCGGGGACCACCTTAAAGTACACCTCTTAGCGAATTACTATAGCTAAATAATTTTCATTTCGCAAATATTTTTCATGCAATCGACCGCTTTTCATTAACGAAAAAAAGACGTCCCAAACGCCGTTGTCAATTTCCATAAGGCCTATGTAGTCGCCAGAGCAAACCGCCGATATGTTGACCCATTGGCCGTTCCAGAGGAGACCTCCGTCAGCGCTGACCCGGCGTATTTCAAAGCGGTCAGGGGATTAAATAGGCGGCAGTCTTGTTTTATTTTATATGTCGGGATGATTTCAGACGAATGCCTATAATGTTTCGAATATTCACCCCCCCTGCAGAGGGGTATGATCGGCATCGGGCGGTTGATGCCGGTGCGGCCGTCAGCCGCTAGCAGTGTGTTTAACGGTTTGGACCCATGCCCCCGCCGCCGCATTTGCCGGCGCCGCATTTCATACCTTGGCCCTGGCCCATGCCGGGACGATTTTGCATCCGCATTTGCTGATGGTTTTTGAACTCGGTTGCGTCGATGACTCCGTCTTTGTTGGTGTCGATGTCGCCGAAGGCGGGTGCATTTCCCGCATTACGCATCATTCTGCCGCTTTCGGCCTGTTTCGCCATCTTAGCCTGTTGCGTGTTTTCAAATTCGCTCTGTGTTATCTTGCCGTTGCCGTCGGCATCGAAATCATTGAATGAAGCCATCATTCCCGGTGCGGCGAACAGTGCGCTGCCCAGCAGCAAAGCCGCAATACTAAAACGTTTCATATTCGAACTCCTTTTTGTATAATGCAATGATTATAGCACAGAAGAGTGAGTGTAATGTGAGTTATACTACATTCACACCGGTAAGATCGATACATCGAAAACCTAACCCTTTATGATCAACTCTGACCAGAAAAAAGACGGTCCGTTTTTTCAGAGAAGGCGTAGGCAATGATGTCAGAAAAAAACTTATCAGAAGAGAACATTTTCTTCGTTTGAATTTTAATGATACATTTGAATAACATTTAAAATGTAGATTAGTTCGATAGCAACAAAGGAGAGCATATGACCATCCTACTTAAACGTGCGTACGAGTCACCCGCTCCGGATGACGGCTTCAGGGTTCTTGTCGACCGGCTCTGGCCGCGGGGCGTTGCCAAGAGCTCTGCCCAGATCGATCTGTGGCTCAAGGACATTGCGCCCAGTACAGCTATTCGCAAATGGTTTGGCCATGACCCGGAAAAGTGGCACGAGTTTCAGGACCTTTACCTTTCGGAACTCAGCCGCAACCCCGAAGCCGTCGGGCGACTCATGGAGCACGTGCGCCGCGGTACAGTTACGCTCGTCTACGGCGCGAAAGACACGGAGCATACCCATGCACTCGTGCTCAAAGCGTTTCTCGAATCGTCGTTCGGATAACTAACTAAAGTATCCTCCTGAAATAGGCATCACGCAAAGGTTTTACACAATGGCACCGCACACCTCAAAGGTCTCTTTTATCGAGTTTGTCACACTGATGGGAATGATGACGGCCATGACGGCACTCTCCATCGATGCGGCCCTTCCCGCCCTTGGGGAGATCGGCCATGCGTTAAAGATCGCCGACAGCAATGACAATCAGCTTATCATCTCCCTGCTTTTCGCCGGAATGGCCATCGGCCAGCTCTTCTACGGCCCGCTTTCCGACAGCATCGGACGTAAGAACAGTATCTACATCGGCTTTATTATCTACCTCATCGGCTGCCTCTTCTCTATCTTCAGCACCGACCTTTCCACGATGCTTGTCGGCAGATTTTTGCAGGGACTAGGGGCCGCGGGACCGCGTATCGTCACCATGGCACTGATCCGTGACCGCTATGAAGGCCGTGAAATGGCCCGGGTCATGTCCTTTATCATGACTGTTTTCATCTTCGTTCCGGCCGTTGCCCCCGCCTTCGGAGAAGCGATCCTCTACTTTTGGGAGTGGGAGGCCATCTTCGTCAGCTTCCTGCTCATCGCCCTCCTCTCGCTCGGATGGTTCGCTCTCCGGCAGGAGGAGACGCTGCCGCGCGCCCTGCGGATCCCTTTCTCACTGCTGCATATCTATAGAGGTGCCAAAGAGACCTGTCTGAACCGCACGGCCTTCGCCTATACCGTCGCTACGGGGATCATCTTCGGCGCCTTTCTGGGCTATCTGAGCTCCGCCCAGCAGATCTTCCAGGACGCCTACCTTACCGGGGAAGCCTTTGCGCTCTACTTCGGTCTGCTGGCTGTTGCCATCGGTCTGGCCTCATTTCTCAATGCCAAGCTCGTCATGCGCTACGGTATGCGAAGGATCAGCGGTTATGCCATCAATGCCCTTGTGTCGGTTTCCGCCCTTTTCTTCCTCTTTGCCTTCGCCTTTAACGGGCTTCCCCCTTTTTACAGCTTCATGCTCTACGGGCTTATCACCTTCTTTTGCCTGGGGCTGCTTTTCGGCAACCTCAACGCCATGGCGATGGAACCGCTGGGGCATATTGCCGGGGTGGGCGCCGCCGTCGTCGGTTCGCTCTCGACCTTCATCTCTGTTCCGCTCGGTATCCTGATAGGCCGTTTTTATGATGGCACTATTCTCCCTCTTGTGGCCGGGTTTGCCCTCTTGGGTCTACTCGCAGGGGCAGTGTTCCGCTATGCCAGCGTTGCGCCCCTGCACACCGTAGAGATCGACAGCGAAGCAGCGTATAGAGAAAAAACAGGAGGGAACACGTGACAAAAATACTCTACTTCAACACCGTTGTCGGAACCTTTTTTATCGCCCAGGGCATGCATGGAAAATATTATCCGATGTATGAAGATGAACGCTTTGACGCATATGACAATATGTTCGATGCCATCGAGGCTCTGGCCTATGACACTTCATTTACCCTGATGCATCCCGAGATGGGCGATCCGCTTGATCCCACCGACCTGGGCGTTCCCGACGATATCAGCGGCTGGAAAGTGTGTGAAAACGCTTCTGACTGAACTCAGATGACCATCTGGATCAGGCTCTCGGCCCACATACTGAGGTGCTCTTTGGAGAGTGCGCTGCTGAAGCGGTTGACCTCCCTGCCGTTTTTAAAGGCAATAAGGGTAGGTAGCAAGTTGACCTCATACCGTCTGGCCAGATCGGGGAACTCCTCCGTATTGACTTTGACAAACCGTACTTCAAGCCCGAAGGATGCAGCGGCTTTTTCATAATCCGGAGCCATCTTCATGCAGGGGGCACATGAAGGCGAGTAGAAATCCGCCAACACCGGAATATCGTTGTCGTTCAGATGGATGGTAAATGTTTCCGGATCGCATTCGACAGGGAGCGTCTCAAGCAGGGAACCGCTGCACTCCTGGCACGCTATGTCGGCTTTCGACTCTTCAATTTTAACGGCGTTGACGGTTTTGCAGTGGGGGCAGACTATCTTCAGTGTGTTCATGACGGACCTTTTTCGCTTTTCGGAGATGGGTAGATCTCTACACCGTTGCAATTCTCATGCCATGCACCGCCTGAACACTGTAAAACCGCCGCGCCGCCTCACGGCATCAGTGCCGTGTCTTGATCTTGTTGTTCCTGATCGTCTCGATCAGCGCAGAGATCTCTGCCATGCGCTGCTCTTCCTCTTTGATATGGTCGATCGCATCCAGGTTGAAGAGCGGGAGCTTCTTGTCCAGATAGCCGGTGTTAAACTTTCCTTCGATGAAATCCAGGTCCCTTGTGATCTCCCGGTGAAGGGGAATATTGGTCACCACACCGTCAATGAAGAACTCGTCCAAAGCCCTTCTCGCCTTTTTGACGGCCCCCTCCCAGTCGAGTGCCCAGATGATCAGTTTGCCGATCATGGAGTCGTAGTTGCCCGGGATCGTATAGCCGGCATAGAGGCTGGTGTCAAGCCTGACCCCCGGGCCGCCGGGCGCCATGTAGTTGGTGATCTTGCCGGCCGCCGGGAAAAAGTTTTTCTTCGGGTCTTCGGCGTTGATGCGGAACTCGATGGCATACCCCCGGAAGACGATCTCCTCCTGACGGAAATGCAGTCCGTCCCCCTCCGCGATCTCGATCATCCGCTGGATGATGTCGATGCCGGAGATAAGCTCCGTCACCGGGTGCTCCACCTGGACCCTGGTGTTCATCTCGATGAAGTAGATGTTGTCCGCTTCGTCCACCAGAAACTCGATGGTGCCGACGCTTTCATACCCCAGCTCAAACATCGCTTTTGTCGAGATACTGAATATCTCCTGCCGGACCGCATCGTTGAGCCTCGGAGAGGGGGCGATCTCGATCACCTTCTGGTGGCGGCGCTGGATGGAGCAGTCCCGCTCGCCGAGGTGGACCACCTTGCCGTATTTGTCCGCAATGATCTGCACTTCGATATGGCGCGGGTTCTCGACGTATTTTTCGATAAACATCTCGCCTTTTCCGAAATACTTTTTCGCCTCGGAGGTGGCTGACTCAAAGAGCGCATTGAACTCTTTCTCTTCCCGTACGATACGCATTCCCCTTCCCCCGCCGCCGAAGGCCGCTTTGATAATGACCGGGAAACCGATCTCTCTTGAGATGCGCGCCCCCTCTTCGAGGCTGCTGACCGGTTCATCGGTCCCTTCGAGCACCGGAACGCCGACCGCCTTCATGGCGACCTTCGAGGCCATCTTGTCGCCGAAGAGGGCGATATGCTCTGCCTTGGGACCGATAAAGATCAGCCCTTTTGCCTCGCAGGCTTCGGCAAACTCGGCATTTTCCGAGAGAAAACCGTATCCCGGGTGGATCGCTTCGCAGCCCGCTTTCAGCGCCAGCGAAATAATACGCTCGTAATCGAGATAGGCATCCAGCGGGTTGCCGAGGATCGGGTAGCACTCGTCCGCCTTTCTGACCCAGATCCCCTCCAGATCGACTTCGGAAAACATGGCGACACTTTTGATGCCCAGCTCTTTACAGGCACGGATGATCCGCAGCGCTATTTCGCCCCTATTGGCGACCAGTATTTTTGTGATCTTTTTCATCTCTTCTCCACCTTTTTTAAATGATGAGAGTATTGTAGGATTTTGAGAATTTTATTTCTTTATATTTTATGCGCTTATTATAATCGGTTTATGACTCTTATATCATTTATTAGTGTATATATAATTGTCTATCAGTGCTATAATTAACCTTATGAAAAAAGAGACCCTGCAGAAACGGACCAAAATTGCCAACGATATTATGTACTATATCTACACCCACATCGATACGCACATCGATATTGAAGAGCTGAGTGGCGACCTTGGCATCAGCAAGTTCCACATGCATCGTATTTTCAAGGAGGCCTTCGGCAAAAATATCTATGAGAGCATCAAATCCATCCGCCTTCAAAAAGCCTCAAACCTGCTGTTGACCAACAGATACTCTACCATCTCCGATGTCGCAAATCTCTGCGGCTACAGTTCGCACTCATCATTCATCAAAGCGTTCAAAGAGCGCTTTGATATGACCCCGAAGGCGTGGCGTATCGGCGGATACAAGAACTACTCCAACCGTATTCTTCACCAATCGGAAATAGCAGGACGTTCAACTGCCGATTTCAGCGGCATGGAGCCGACGATCATCAAGATGCCCGCAATGGAAAGCTACTATATTCGCCATAAGGGCTACGGTCCGACGATAAGACAGACCTGGCAGAAGCTTCAAACCTGGACTATGGGGCAGGAGATCAGCCGCTTCGACGAGATCGGCCTCTTCCATGATAATCCCACCATCACTCCCCTGGATGAATGCCAGTACATCGCATGTATCGTTCCAAAAGATGCCAAAAAAGTGGAGAGCGACCGATTGCCCAAGTTCAATATCGCCGAAGGCATCTATGCCCGGTTTGATCTTAAAGGGGTTCACGGCGACAGTCTGAAGTTCATTCACTGGGTCTACCACGAATGGCTTCCGAAAAGCGAATACGAAACAACGACAAAACCCTCCTACGTCCTCTACAGAAGAAACAATTTTCTCTCCGACGACATGACCTTCGACCTCAGCTTTTACGTCTCGATCCGGTACTGATCAAGCACCGTTGCAGTTGTAGGGATTCAAACTTTTAACGTCCCTTGCGTTTTCTACTTTTGTTGAACTCATCGTTGTCCTGTGCGTCGGAACAGCCGGGATCGGCCAGATCGGTCAGGCCGTCATTGTCATTGTCGATGCCGTCATTGCAGGCCGCAGGAGGCGGCGTGG
>CAZNQJ010000089.1:0-6248 GCA_964575205.1 uncultured Campylobacterales bacterium
CTGTTCGACATATTTTAAAAACAGTGCCGACAAATTACGAAACTTATATAGATCATTTCGGGTCAATTCTAAGCGAGATGGTTGAAGATAGTGATCGCAACAAGCTGATAGTTGATGAAGTAGCAAAACTCACAACACATAAAGTGCTTGTGTTAAGCGAGCGAATAGAGCATCTCAATATTTTATGGCACCTCTTAAATGAACAAAATATCAAAGCTGTATTGCTTCATGGCGGCTTGAAAACAAAAGAGAAAAAAGTACAGTTTGATAAGACAGAAACGGCCTCGATCATTCTGTCGACCAGCAGCTTTATAGGTGAAGGTGTTGATATTGAGCATCTTGACACTATTGTTTTTACGATGCCTATCTCATACCCGGAGCGGATAGTTCAGTACCTTGGGCGCGTTGGCAGACAAGGGCAGGAATGCTTGGCGATAGACTTTATAGATGAACATGTACCAATGTTAAAAAGTAGTTTTACTAAGCGCATGAAAGGGTACAAAAAAATGGGGTATATGGCGTCAGCTAAAAATAGTTTGTTCTAGACGTAATAAAATTGATATGAGCATAGATTCATATTGGGTACAAAATGGGCGCAATAGTAGAAAAAAAGCTATACATTTGAAAAGGTGGCTGAAAGTTCGTGAAATAGGCGTCTTTGGATGGTGGAGCATAGCGGGATCGAACCGCTGACCTCGTCGCTGCCAGCGACGCGCTCTCCCAGCTGAGCTAATGCCCCACAGATGTGAGAAAAGAATTATACTTCAAGAGTCGTTGAAATACTCTTAAATATTTTTGAATTTAATACTTTTTTGCAGCACCGCTGATTTGTGACTGATTTTCCTGCCGAAAACAGGAAAAATCATCTCTTATTGCATGACAAAGTGTGGTGAAGAATGTTTTGTAAAAATGCGGTTCATCTGCACGCGGGCACTCTGCCGAGGAGGACGCAGAGTCATCGCAGGCAGCGGGATTACTCCCGATGACGAAATAAGTATAAAAAGTGTGAGAAGTGTATTTTAAAAAGTGCGGTCTATCTGCACGCGGGCACTCCGCCGAGGAGGACGCAGAGTCATCGCAGGCAGCGGGATTACTCCCGATGACGTATAAAATTACAGTATATTGTATTTGGCCGCTTCGTTGCGGGAAGCCAGGGGCTGTACCTGGATAAGCTCGCCGTCGAAGTCGAGGGTGTACTCTTGATCGGGCGTGGTCTTGCAGAAGGTCAGGATGGCGCGTGCGGCAAAGGCCCTGTCCGTTTTGCTCGCATTTTTAGAGAGCAGGCAGTGCGGCCCCGGAATGCCTTCGAGCTGGATGTGGATGAACTTGTCGTTGCTGATCTCTTTGAGCTTCTCGTTCTCATCTTCCTGACGGCCGATGATCAGTTTCGCCCCCTCTTCAAGACGGAGGTGGCGCCCCCATTTCAAAATCGGGATATCCTGCACATCAAAGGTGTTATCGTACTTGATGTAGTCGTTCATTTTGATGGCGAAGTTGGCGTCGGTCAGCAGGCATCCGCCGCCCGGGCTCTCGTAATCCGTGATGCCGAACTGCGCCACAAGCTCCATCTGGCGGTCACGGCTGCGCCCCTGAATGCCTTCGAGCTTCTCTCTGTCGACCCACCCTTCGGTCTCAGCGATCGTCGGTGCAAGGCGTTTGGCCGACATCGGGCGCAGCAGAAGCCCGTCGACGTTGGCCTCGTTGAGGACGGTTTGAAGGGCATCGCCGTTCTGGCTCATCGGGCGCTGCCCGAGGACCTCGCCGCTGATGAGGAAATCGGCCCCTTCGGCCTCCATGATGCGTTTCGCCACCTCGAACATCTTGGCATGGCAGTCGATGCAGGGGTTGAAGTGTTTGCCGTAGCCGTGTTTCGGCGAGAAGAGAACGCTCTGAAGATATTCGCTCTGGATATCGATGATGCGCAGTTCGGCACCGACCTGGTCGCACATGTTCTGCATATGCTCGCGCCGGTCGCGAGTCGCACCGAAACCGGTGTTGATGTTACAGGCGATCACGTCGATGCCCTGGTCGATAATGAGTTTCATCGCGAGTGTTGAGTCCAAGCCGCCGCTGAATAGGGCTATAGCCTTGCGTTTTTGCATAAAGAAGTCCTTGTTGAAGCACCGGAGTCCGGGTATGGACCGGTTTACCTCGAAATATTTGCGTAATTTTAGCAGATGTGAAGGTATTTGGCAACCGAGCCGAGTATAAAACTCCGAATTGATGCGTCAGCGCGAAGGGGTGACAAGCTGGCCCTTTTTCAGCATCGCGATCTTGCCTCTGATCTCGCGGATCAGAAAAGATTTCTTCTCGAAGGAGTCGAGCTGCTGGGTCTGCACCTTTTTGAGCTCGCGGTTATAGTGCCCGGTCAAAAAGGTAATGAGCTCTTTGTGCAGGGCCTGTTCATCCGAATAGCTTTTGATCGATTCGTCAAGAGCGATCGCCATCAGGCGGGGGTCGTCAAATTTCTGCTGGAGAACAAGCGTGAACTCGTAGGCATGGAACTGCAGCATGTCGGCCGAGATGGCGTCGAGTATCTGATCGCCGAGCGCGGGGTTCTCCATCAGGCTTTTGATCAGGCCGAGCTCCCAGACATCGTGGGCAGCTGTCATCTGCGGTATTCTGCCCGGCGCACTCTGCTGCTGTGTCAGCCGGATCAGCGAAGCGCTGATGGAGAGCTTGGCCGCCAGGAACCGTTTGTACTCCTCCTGAAGCAGCGGCGAGAGTGTCTTGAGATAGCCGACACACTCATGCAGCGCCTGCTCTTTGGCTTTGGGATTGCGAAGATCATAGTTGCGAAGGGTCTCTTCGAGGACAAATTCGATGAAAGGCTTTGTCTTGTGGAACATCGCATTGAGCGAGTCGATCTGCCCGGTATGCACCATGTCGGCAGGGTCCTGGCCCCCTTCAAAGATGACGACGCCGCCGTCAAAACCGCCGGTGCTCAGCAGTCTGGAGGCTTTCAGCGCTGCGGCGCGTCCGGCACTGTCGCCGTCGTAGGCCATGATGATGCGGGGCTCGCCTTTGCGCAGAAGCGGGAGGTGCTCGGGCGTCAGGGCGGTACCCAGGGTCGCAACGGCCTGGTTGAAACCGGCCTGGTGCAGCATCACCACATCAAGGTACCCTTCGGTAATGATGATCTCGCGCTGCTTGTAGATCGCCTGCTTGGCCAGATCGTAGGCGTAGAGCAGGCGGGATTTGTTGAAAAGCTCGGTCTGCGGCGAGTTGACGTACTTTGCCTGATGGCCGGTGATGGTCCGCCCGCCGAAACCGACGATCGCGCCGTTGGGGGCATGGATCGGGAAGATGATACGTTCGATGAAGCGGGCGAACTCACGGCCGTTTTCGCTCCCTGCCACACCGAGGTCGATGGCTTCGCGCATGCTGAACTGGTTCGCTTTGATAAACCGGATCGTGCCGGATGAGTCAGGGGCATAGCCGATGCCGAACTTCTCGATCGAAGCCATCGAGACGCCGCGCTCTTTCAGGTAGGCCTGTGCCGTCGGCATGCTATTTAACAGCCCCTGATACCACTGGGCCAGTTTTTCCATGAGCTGCGAACGCTGTTTCTGGGGACTCTTGTTGTCGGTGTAGTGCAGGGTATAGTTGTTCTGCTCCGCCAGTTTTTCGATCGCGTCGGGGTAGCTGAGCTTTTCATACTCCATGACGAATTTGATGGCATCGCCGCCTGCGCCGCAGCCGAAACAGTGGTAGATCTGCTTCTGCGGGGAGATGACGAAGCTTGGGCTCTTTTCGTCATGAAACGGGCAGACCGCCTTGAAATTGGCACCGGCTTTTTTGACCTCGATGTAGTTGCTGATGACGTCGAGGATGTCGAGGCGGCTTTTCAGCCCTTCAATGGAGTCTTGGGAAATCATAAAGCAATTTTAACAAAGATCGGCTTCAGAAGAAGGGGGTGTAGAGATCTTTTTTGCCATAGTAGCGGAGCGTTGCCGCAGGAAGGCCAGGGGAATATTGATTGATTTGACAACAGACAGAGTAAGGTATTATAATAAGTAGAGCCGGTAGTTTTTTTCATAAACTTGTATGAAGGAATTGAAAATGAAACAGATCTGTGTGGATATCGCTAAAGCAGCAATAGAAGATGTTCTTTATGACAGAAATACTATAGACAGAGAGAAGCTGCTCGAAAGCCATCCTGAGCTGGCTGAAAAAAGGGCTACCTTTGTCACTTTGAAGCTGCATGACGCGTTGCGGGGGTGTATCGGTTCGCTTGTGGCGCACCGGCCGCTGATCGACGATCTGATCGATAACGCCCGTTCCGCCGCATTCAGAGACCCCCGCTTCTACCCTTTGACCATCAGCGAGTTTGACGAGGTCGAGACAGAGGTCTCTCTCCTGAGCGAACCCAAATTCCTGGAGTACAGCTCGGTTGCCGATCTTAAAACCAAAGTGCGGCCGGGCATCGACGGGGTGGTCTTGAGCCTGCACGGGCAGAGAGCGACTTTTTTGCCGCAGGTATGGGACGAACTGCCGACCTTTGAGCTCTTCTTCAGCCATCTCTGCCAAAAAGCGGGTCTTGGCGCCGACTGCCTCGAAGAGAAGCCGAAGATCGAGCTTTACCAGGTGGAGAAAGTGAAATGATATCGCGCCGTGAACAATTGTTGAAAGGCGCAAGTACCGCAGTGCACCGCGGTACTGAAAGGAGTCTGTGATGAGTCGAAGAGAGAACGCCGTAGCCGGGTCGTTTTACCCGGCAGAGTGCAGTGAGATCGAACGCTATATTGCCCATTTCAATACGGTTTTGGACAAGAACGATTTCGATATCGAATCGGTGGAGATTGTGCCGAAAGCCGTTATCGTCCCGCATGCGGGGTATATCTACAGTGGTTTTACGGCCAATGTCGCCTACCGGTGCGCGGTGCAAAAAAGAGGGAAAGTCAAGCGCGTCGTGGTGATCGGGCCGAGCCACAGGGTCTATATCAACGGGGCCTCCATCGCCCTCTATGACCGCTACGCCTCCCCCTGCGGCGAGATGAAGATCGATCTTGCCTACAGCAACGAGCTGAAGGAGCGTTTCAAATTTTTGCACTTTGATCCGCAGGCCCATCACGAACACTCCACCGAGGTGCAGGTCCCTTTCGTGCAGCACTATTTTCCGGATGCGGAGCTTGTCGAGATCGTCTACGGGGAGCTCGACAGCGGCGAGCTCTCCCTGCTGATCGACAAGGTGCTTGAAGAGAGCGGTACCCTGGTCGTTATCAGCACCGACCTGAGCCATTTCTATACCAAGCAGGTGGCGAAAGGGCTGGATATGCACTGTATCGAGGGGATGGCGGACCTCGACATCAGGGAACTCGAGAGCGGCTGCGAAGCCTGCGGCATGATCGGGGTCAAAGCGGCGGTCGCCGCTGCGAAGCGGGCCGGTTTTAAAAGCCAGGTACTGGACTACCGCACCAGCGCCGATGTCACCGATGACGAGCAGAGCGTCGTGGGGTATGCCTCCTGCCTATTAGGGTAGAGCGGTGTTCTGCCATTGCCGCCTTTTAAAATCAACGTTGTATAATACGCTCAAAATTTATACAGAGCATCTCTGAGCCCCTTTCTGGGTCTTAGAAGTGCACTTTAAAGGAACAGCTATGAGCGTAGAACAAGAACTGATGGAACGCAGCGGCGGCGTGTGTGAACTTTGTGCGTCAACGGAGGGGTTGAGCGCCTACGAGGTCTCGCCTTCGGACGGGTCGACGGCACAGTCCATTCTGGTCTGCAGCAACTGCAGGGAGCAGATCGAAGATCCTTCCAAAACAGACGTCAACCACTGGCGCTGCCTGAATGACAGTATGTGGTCGGTCGAGCCGGCAGTACAGGTCATGGCCTACCGCCAGCTTAAGCGTATCGCTTCAGAGGGGTGGGCGCAGGACCTTCTTGACACGATGTACATGGAAGACGATGTCCGCGCCTGGGCCGAAGCCGGTACGCAGAGCGGCGGTGCGGAGGACAGAGAGCCGACGCGCGACAGCAACGGTGCCGTTCTGGAGCAGGGCGACAGCGTTACCATCATCAAAGACCTTGAGGTCAAAGGGGCCGGTTTTACGGCTAAACGCGGCACCCTTGTCAAGAACATCGCCCTGACGGACAACCCGGAGCAGATCGAAGGGCGCGTCAACGGTACCCGTATCGTCCTGCTTTCAAAATTCCTCAAAAAATCGTAGACGGGCTCTTTTTCCCTATTGCAAAATAGCGGGGAGTGCCTCCCTTTTTCATCCCTCTTTATCACCGTACAACCC
>CAZNQJ010000090.1:0-6246 GCA_964575205.1 uncultured Campylobacterales bacterium
GTTACGGCAGATAGAGCAGGCTGCCGCTCTCTTTCAGCGACAGTGTGGCAGAGCGGCAGCCTTTTGATGCGATTAAAGATGTTGGATACAGCGCTACGGTCAAAGAGGTCATCTCCGCCAAACAGATATTTTCTCTCTTTTGAGTATCCCGCTTGGATATTGAGCAAATATTTACCTATAATGTTCAGAGATTACATCGTTCTTCTTCCATACAGAGAAAGGATTGCCGGTTGGCTTATTACCTGGTCAAAATTATCATTACGACGCTGTTGATCGTGGCGATCGCAGAGATCTCCAAGCGCAGCTCTTTCGCCGGCGCGCTCCTGGCCTCTGTTCCGTTGATCTCGATACTTGCGATGACCTGGCTCTACGTAGACACCGGAGACGTCGCAAAGGTAAGCGCCCTTTCGACGAGCGTCTTTTGGCTGGTACTTCCCTCGCTGGCTCTCTTCGTGACGCTGCCCCTTCTGCTGAAACAGGGTATCGGCTTTTATATCAGCATGGGTATTTCGATCGCGGTGACCGCCGGGTGCTATTGGATTGTGATTACCGTGCTGGAGCATTACGGGAGGAGGCTGTAACGGTTATGGAGCGGAGAGGATGAAAAAGAACAGCTATGAAGAACTGCTCAAAGAGCACCGTCCGGAGGTGATCAAAAAACGGCTGAAACACTCGGCCAAGTCCCAGAATATTTCGGACGCCGTTCTTGGCGGAATCGATGGCTGCGTGACGACCTTTGCGGTTGTCTCGGGTGCCGTCGGTGCCGGGTTTCCCCCCTCGGTAGCACTGGTGCTGGGCTTTGCCAATCTGTTCGCAGACGGTTTCAGCATGGCGATAAGCAATTATGAATCCATCAGGGCGCAGCAGGAGTTTGTCGAGGGTATCAGGCAGACCGAAGAGGAGCATATAGAGAGGGTCCCCGACGGCGAACGCGAAGAGATACGCCAGATCTTTCAGCAAAAAGGGTTCAGCGGAGAGACCCTGGAGGAGATCATCAATATCATCACCTGCGACCGTAGTTTGTGGGTAGAGACGATGCTGACAGAAGAGCATGGCGTGCTCAAAAGCAGCCCGAACCCCTGGAAGTCGGCCGCGACGACCTTCGGCGCATTCCTGGGTGTCGGGGCCGTGCCTCTGATCCCCTTTCTTGTGCCGGGTCTTGAGATGCAGCAGCAGTTTGTGATAAGTGCCGTGCTTTCGGGCATAATGTTCTTTTCGATCGGTATGCTCAAAAGCCTTCTTTTCGCCAGACCGGTACTTGTATCCGGTCTGCGGACACTGCTGACCGGCAGTACCGCCGCCGCTCTTGCCTACCTTACGGGCTATCTGCTGCGGGAGGGCTTCGGTGTCGCATGAAGAGAGCGCACGATGCCGCCGAACGGCTGCAGCTCGGTAGAAGGAGAGACAATTGTTTCAGAAAAGTGTGCGCCTGCGCACCTATCCCCGGGGATTTCATCTCATTACGCATGAGATAGAACATAGCCTGAAAGAGTGCCCGATCCGAAACGGCATCGTCCATCTCTTTATCAAACACACCAGCGCCTCGCTGAGTATCAACGAAAACGCCGACCCCTCCGTACGGGCGGACATGGAGGCCTTTTTCAGTGAGAACTGCGACGCCAAGTCCTATTTTATCCACACCGATGAAGGCGAAGACGATATGCCGGCGCATCTCAAGAGCGCGCTTCTGGGCGTATCCGTGACGGTTCCGCTGACAGAAGGCAGGCTTAATCTCGGTGTCTGGCAGGGGATCTATCTCGGCGAGCACCGTGAAGATGCCTCCGGACGGGAGATCGTTGTGACGGTGATGGGCGAATAAAAGTGCTGTTAATGGCAGCTGCTCTCCTCCACCGCGCTTCGGAAATCCTGACGGCCAGATCTCAACAGCTGTAAAGAGGCCATTTTTTTATAAATTTTTGCTATAGTTCAACGAGATAATAGTAGAAGAAACAGTTATGAAACTAAACAATAATCACCTTTTTTTTCTTTTAACCTTCCTGATCGTCGTCTTTATACTGCTCTCGGTGATCTTTCAGCTTAACCGTCAGGTCTCGTGGCAGGTCGTCGAAAATGTGAGCGACCAGTTTACTCTCTCGCTGCGCAAAGAGCTCGATGACGAGAAAGAGAATGCCCTGCGCTTTGGTATCGTACTGTCACAAAACGGCGACATCAAGAGCGCCCTGGCCGAGGATGATGAGGAGAAGGGTTTTGCGGCACTGACGCAGGTCATGGGCAGTGTCAAAAAGCATATTCACACCCTGGTCAGGGCGCAGATCCTTACCGCCGACTACAATATTTTTGCCCGCAGCTGGGACAAAGAGAACCTTTATTCCGGAATGCCGCTGGATGTCTACCGCTCCGACCTGGACTACTTTAAAGTCAACAGAGAGCCCCGTGTCTCTATCGAAGTGGGGCGCCGCCTCGGCATCAAAGCGACCGTGCCCATCTATGACAAAAACAAGCTGCTCGGATTCGTCGAGGTACTGCAGTTTTTCGACGCCAGTACGGAGTTCTTCCACAAATTCGGGATTGACCTTTATGTGCTGCTCGACGACAGCTATTACAACACTGCCGTCTTGATGCAGAACAACCCGACTGCCGCCTGGTATATCGTCGCCAACCGCGGCTACAACATGGTCAACCTCAAGACATTGCAGCGCACCGATTTTAAGAAGCTGCGAAAACAGCGGGTATTGCTGCAGGACAACAAATATATCTTCTACGAACCGATGCATAACGGGCAGGCCGAGACGATCGGGGCCTTTGTCTTTGTGGTGTCCAAAAAGGGGCTGGAACAGTTCGCCGGCACCGCCGAGGATATCTCCTTCCTGCTCGCCTTCTCGCGCAGCAATCTCTATGACATCGTCAAAAAAGAGCAGTATGAGAACAAGGTCTACCACAGCGGCTACGACAAGGCGCTGCTCTCGCTCAAAGACACCGTTCCCGAAGAGGACAGGGCCCTGTTCATGGAGGAGGCGAGGGACATACTCTCCTCCTATACCAAAGAGGAGCTTATCGCGATGATGCTGCGTTATAAATTATCACGACGGATAGAGGGGGAGATCCGATGAAAGTACTTTTGCTCGAAGATGAGTACTCGCTGCGTCTGAGTATCAAAGAGTTTCTCGAGGAGCTTGATTTTGATGTGGACTGTTTCAGCCGGGGCGACGATGCCCTTGATGCCGTCTATTCGACCCGTTATGATGTGCTGTTGCTCGATGTCAATGTGCCGGGGATGAGCGGTTTTGAGCTGCTTAAGACGCTTCGTGATGACGGGGTCAAAATTCCTGCGATCTTTATGACGGCGCGCACACAGATGAACGATTTTGAGGAGGGGTATAAAGCGGGGTGCTGTGATTATATCCGCAAGCCTTTCGATCTTGTCGAACTACAGCTGCGTATTATGCAGGTATGCAAGAGCTTCTACTTTAAAAATACAAACGAACTGGAGCTCGGTGAGGAGCTTCTTTATGATACGGAAAAACATAAGTTGAAGTTTAAGGGCGCCGAGATCGTTCTGAGCAAAACGGAACAGGACATCCTCGAGGTGCTGCTGCGCCATCAGGAGCAGGTCGTCTCCATCACAATGTTTCAAGACGAGATCTGGGGAGAGTACGTCGATCCGGCGAATATTCGCGTCCAGATAAACAACCTGAGAAAGAAACTCCCGCTCGATATCATCAAAAACCGACGCGGGGTAGGGTATATCATTGAAAGATAGCCACTACGCTTATAAAAATGCCGCGCTCTACACGGTGTTCATCGCATTGATCCTGCTGGCCCCTCTGTATGTCTATACCGTTTATATAAAGAACATCCATGAGATTCAGAACGAACTCTTTTTGAAGCAGCACTCGGCGCTCATCGTCAGCGCGATGGAGGAGTATGATGAGACCCGTGAGAGCTATTTTGAATTTCCGCGCTTCAAGCAGGTCCAGTCGGGACTGTATAATCTGAACTTTGAGCCCATCTTTACCCTTATCCATACGCCGATGGAGCACTTCTCAACCGGCTATCATATAGACGACTCGAACTTCGCCTACATGATTATTGCCCTGCCGCCGCACCGCTATTTCAATGCGGATTATCTTCTCCTCGGCAACCAGCTCAGTTATGCGCCCGTCTATCAAAAAGTGGCGACGATTCTTCTCTCCATCGTCGTTGTGGTCTTTTTTCTTTCGCTCTTCTTTCTGAACCGCTTCGCGCTTCCGTTCAAGATGGTCAATCAGAAACTCGACAACTTCATCAAGGACTCCATGCACGAGATCAACACGCCGCTGAGCATTATCAATGTCAACATCGACCTCTTCAATCTGAAAAATCCGCAAAACAAATACCTGCAGCGCATCAAGGCAGCGACGAAGACCCTCTCCAACATCTACAATGATATGGATTACCTTATCAAGAACCAGCAGATCGTCTTTGCATACCAGCAGATCGATGCAAGCGCGTTTGTGCGTGAACGGATCCTCTACTTTGACGAGGTGGCTGCGATGAAGGGGATAACGATCTCATCCGACGTCGAAGAGGGCATCACCCTGCATTTCAATACGACCCAGCTGCAGCGCATCCTCGACAACAACATCTCCAATGCGATCAAGTATTCGCATGAGCAGAACAGGATCGAAGTGACGTTCAGACGCATTGATGAACGCTGCTGCCTGATCTTCAAAGATTACGGTTCCGGTATCGAAGACACCAACCGGATCTTTGAACGCTACTACAGGGAAGAGACAGGAAAAGGCGGTTTCGGCATCGGCCTTGATATTGTCAAGACCATCATGGACGAGACCGGCATTGAACTCGATGTACAATCAACCCCGAAAGAGGGCAGTACCTTTACCTACACCTTTCCCGCCTCCCTCTGCCACCAGTAATCATTCATATTTTAAAATCTTATAAGTAGCATCGGAATAGATATTACATATTTTAATGCCGATCTTTACACTATTTTTACATTGGGCTGTTACAATCTTCCAAATCAAAAGGAGGAACTAATATGAGAAGATGGTTGCTTTTAAGCACAACAGTCGGTCTCGGTCTTGCGTTTGCGTCAGATCTTGCCAGTGTCATTGAGAGTCCGAATGCATCGAAGATCATTGCAAAGGATCTTCTGGGTCCGGCAAAAGTATATACAATGCCGAAGGGCTGTATCAGTACAGACAAAGATGTCATTGCAAGAGGAGAGTTTATTTTTAATAATCTTAATGGCGCCAAAGCGAAAGGAAATCCGCCTAAGGGACTCAGTAAAGTGCTTCCTGACGGTTCACCTAAGCAGTACGGAAACTGTGTTGCCTGCCATAACATTGAGGGGGCAAAAGGTGCCGGAAATATCGGGCCGGATCTGACTTCGTATTATCAGAATTTTATTAAGAGCGGCGCACGGGACAACCAGTTCGTCTATCAGAAGATCGCGGATGCCCGTATTGACAACCCGAATACCCATATGACGATCAACCTGACAACAGGTCTGTTCACGGAACGCGAGATCTGTGACATCGCATCATTTATCGTATCAAACAAGAAATAAAGGAGCAAAGGTATGCAAAGAAGATCATTTTTAAGAGGACTCGGACTCGTTGCAGCTGCGTCGGCAGTGGTGGCACCAAGTATGGTAATGGCGGCTGAGGCGCCTAAAGGGCAGAATGCAATGACGATAGAAGCAGCGGTGGCGGCGATCACAGGCGGAAAGAGTGTCGTCGTCTCCCCGAAGGTACACCTGAAAGCGCCTGAAATTGCAGAGAACGGCGCGGTTGTTCCGGTTACGGTTGAGGTCGATTCACCGATGAGCGACAATGACTATATCAAAGCGATTCACATCTTCGCGACCAAAAACAGCAATGTTCGCTGTGCCGACGTCATGCTGACACCGGCAAACGGTGCAGCGATGTTCGCATCACGTGTCAAACTGGGTACGTCCCAGGATGTCATGGCCCTGGTTGAGACAAGCAAAGGCGAGTTTTTGAGTGCATCTCAGAATGTCAAAGTAACGATCGGCGGATGCGGTTGATCTATCACGTACAACCCATAAACAAACTAATAGAGATTGAAAGGAAATAATGTGGAAAAGAGAAAATCATTAATCAAGATCAAGCCGAAAGCTTACAAAGTAGGCGAGGTTGTCAAAGTCAATTTTATGGTTATGCACCCAATGGATACGGGAATGCGTAAAGATAAAAAAACAGGGGAAATAATTCCGGCACACTATATCAACGAAGTGAAGTTTTTGTTCAATGACAAACCTAT
>CAZNQJ010000091.1:0-6216 GCA_964575205.1 uncultured Campylobacterales bacterium
AAGAAGAGAAGATCTATTCCGATCTTGATATGCGCTCCAACAGATCCTCCATCATCGGTAAAAATATCTATCTCAACTCAAAAACGAAGCAGATCGATGCCAAGCTCGACATCAATGCCAATAACAATCAACTGAAAGTGGCGTTAAAAGGGAGCGCCGATCAGCCGAAAGTGACGGTTGATGCTTCGAAAATCATTGAAAAAGAGCTCAAGAAAGAGGCAGGCAAACAGATCAATAAGCTGTTTAAAAAGCTGTTCTAAGGAAAATCATGCCGTTTCTGCTGTAGAAAGAGCGTGTACGCAGTTGTCTGATCCGATCTCTCTCCGGAAGAAACTGATGCTCAGTGACGATGCAAAATAGTGATATAATGAAGATGACTTTAATCGGTCCGGTTTAGCCCGGTTCCATGGTCTGGAATCAAACAATGTTATCGAAAGTGGGGTCGCATGCGTTTTATTCATTTTGCCCGGGTTGCTCTTCTGCTGTTTGCCTTGCATGTCATACCGGCCGTTCTTTTAGCTGATGAAACGGTGCATATCGGTATTCTTGCAAAGCGCGGTTCGGAACATACACTGAACCGATGGCAGCCTACTGCCGATTACCTGAGCCGAGAGATCCCGGGTTACCGTTTTACCGTGGTGCCGCTTGAATTCGACGAGGTAGAGAAGAGCGTGGCGTCGAAAGAGGTGGAGTTTGTCCTGGTCAACTCGGCAATCTATGTCGAGCTTGAAATGCGTTACGGTGTCGGGCGGATCGCCACGCTGATCACCCGCAACGGCGCAAAGGGCTCTTCCCGATTCGGCGGGGTGATCTTTACACGGGCGGATCGTACAGATATTCGACAGATCAGGGATCTGGACGGAAAACGTTTCGATGCGGTAGATAAAAATTCACTGGGCGGTTTTCTGGCGGCCTGGCGCGAGATGGAGAAAGCCGGTCTTTCGCCCTATAAAGAGACGATCTTGAACTTTTTGGGAACCCACGATAATGTGGTCTATGACGTGCTTGACGGACGTGCCGATGCCGGTACGGTCCGGACCGATATACTCGAACGTATGCAGTCAGAAGGCAAAATCGATATTCTGAAATTAAAGATCATCGATCCGCAGCTTCATAAAGGGTTCGCTTATCTCTGCAGTACCCGTCTCTATCCGGAGTGGCCCATAGCCAAACTCCGTCTCACCTCCGAATCGCTCAGCAATGCGGTAGCCGCTGCACTGCTGCGAATGCAGGCCGACAGCCCCGAAGCAGAAGCGGCAGAGATCTCCGGATGGACGGTCCCTCGCAATTATCAGCCGGTGCATGAACTCCTGCGAGAGCTGCATGTCGGTCCCTATGCCGGGTATGGCAGGATCACCTTTGAAGACCTCCTTCTGTACTACTGGCACTGGCTGCTTATGCTCATTGCGGCCCTGGTACTGCTGATCAGTGCCGTTTTTTACGTCATACGCCTCAATCAGAGGCTGCGCGAGACGGAGCGTGAACTTACCGGAGCGCGCGACAATCTTGTGCAGAAGGTGCACGAGCGCACAAAAGAGCTGGAGGAGAGCCAGCGGCACCTGGAGCACATCAGCAAGGAGTGGAACGATGCTTTTGATGCCATCTCCGATCCCATCTTTATCCATGACCGGGATATGAATATCGTGCAGGCAAATCCCGCCTATTGCATGCGCGCGGGTCATACGCTCGAAGAGATGGCCGGCCGCCCCTATTATGAGTTCTTTCCGAGACTTGACGCTCCGCTTGCGAGCTGTCTGGAGTTTCCCAAACAGCTGGAACCCGAGGGTGACGAGCTGCAGCTTCCCGGCGGCGAGATATTCGTTTCGCGTTCTTTCAGCATCGTCCGTGCCGACAGCTCCGCCGGCTATGCTATCCATGTTTTAGAAGATGTGACAGAAGCACGCCGCGGCGAAGCGCGGCGGCGAACGATGAGCAGGGCGCTGGAACAGGCCGGAGACGGGGTGATGATTTTTGACGCTCAACGCCGGGTACTCTACTGCAACCCCGCACTGCAGCAGCTTTTGAACAGTAACGGCGAAGAAGGCTGTGACAGACCCGACCTGATGACCGACGATATCGTTTCGAGGCATTTTACAGGGGAGCTGTTGCAGCTCTTCGAAGAGGCCGAAAAGGGCAAAAGCGCTTCGGGTGAGATGGCCCTCTCTTCCGATGCCGCAGGGAAGCGGCCCGTTTTCATTACCGTGAGCTGTATCCGAAGTGAAGAGGGGGAACGTGAAGGCTATGTTCTGACGGTGCTCGATATCAGTGAGGTCCGGCATGCGGAAGAGGCGCTGATCTATCGTATCGATCTGGAGTCGATGATCGCAGGCATCGCGTCAAGGCTTGTGAATGTTGAAGCTGAGGCAATCGACCGAGAGATCAATGACGCGCTGCAGCAGCTCGGCGAATTCGCCGCTACCGACCGCGTCTATCTGTTCCATTATGAACCGCAGAGCGGCAGTGTCAGCAATACGTATGAATGGTGTGCCCCGAATATCGAGCCGCAGATAGAGAGGCTGCAGGGACTGCCGCTTGCACAGTTCCCATGGTTGCGTGGAGAGTTGCTGGCCAACAGGGAGGTGTCGGTTCCCGATGTCGCTGCATTGCCGGAGAGCGCTTCGAAGGAACGTGATGCGTTTCTGCACCAGGGGGTTTTGTCGCTGCTGATGGTACCGCTGAATTCCGGCGGCACTTTTTCAGGTTTTATCGGGTTCGACAATGTCCGCGAGCCGCGCAAATGGGAGGCGGCGGATATCCATCTGCTGCGGCTCGCCGGCGAGATCATCTTCAACAGCCTTGAACGGGTAGGGACGATAGTCAGGCTGCAGCGCAGTGAGGCAAGCCTGACGGTGGCACAGCATATCGCACAGATGGGAAACTGGGAGTGGAACATCGTGACCGATGAGCTTCTCTGGTCTGACGAGATCTACCGCATCTTCGGCCTGACGCCGGAGGAGTTCGGCGCCAGTTATGACGCATTTTTGAAAGCGCTCCATCCCGGGGACCGCGAGTATGTGATAAGCGAGGTCAACAAGGCGGTCGCGGGCGAAAAAGAGTATGCGATCGATCACCGCATTCTTCGTCCGGACGGCTCCGAGGCTATTGTCCATGAGATCGGGCGGGTGGATTTTGACGAGACGGGAGCGGCGCTACGGATGATCGGTACCGTGCAGGATGTTACCCAGCTACGCAATGCCGAGCATGAGATGCAGCGTCTGAACAGGGCTTTGCGAACGCTGAGCCGCTGCAATACGACCCTGGTACATGCGCATGATGAGCAGGTGTTAATGGACGATATCTGCCGCATTCTTATCGACAGCGGCGGTTACCGGTTTGCCTGGGTCGGTTATGCCGAGTCGGACGAGGGCAAAACGGTGCGGCCTGTCGCCTTTGCCGGGTATGAACAGGGTTATATTGAGACGGTCAATGTCTCCTGGTCCGATGACGAAAGAGGCAGTAACCCTGCAGGGTATGCCATACGCAACAGAGCGCCTTTTGTCGCGCGCGATATCGCCGGTGCGGCTGATGCGTTCGGACCGTGGCGGGAGGCGGCACTGAAGCAGGGCTATGTGTCGGTCATCGCTCTGCCGCTGATCTCCAAAGATGAACTCTTCGGTGCGATTGTCATCGATTCGTCAGAATACGATGCCTTTGACGAACATGAACTGATGCTGCTTGTGGAGATGGCGGGGGATCTTGCCTTCGGTATCCGAACACTGCGAAGCAGGGATAAACATCTGCGCGCCGAGCAGGCGCTGAGAGAGACAGAAGCACGCTACGAGGAGCTGTATGAAAAAGCGCCGAACGGCTATGTCTCTGTCTCTGCCGAAGATGGCAGTCTGCTGCAGTTCAATCAGTCGCTCTGCGATATGCTGGGGTACGAACGTACTGCGATGAAAGGCAAAAAGGTCTTTGATCTCTATGCCGACAGTGCCGACGGGGTGCTTCGTGCCAAAGCGTTTTTTAAACGCTTAGGCGAAGGTGAAAGCATCAGGAATGCCGAACTGAAGATGCGCCATGCAGACGGCCATACCGTCTGGGTCAGCGTCTCAGTCGAACCGGTGAAGGATGCGCAGGGAAAGGTGCGCGAAAGCCGTTCGAGCATTACCGATATCACCGCCCGCAAACAGGCCGAAGCGGAGCAGCAGCGCTTTGCCGAACAGCTGCAGACTTCATTGATCCAGACGATCCGTGCCATTGCGCTGACTATCGAAAAACGTGACCCCTATACCGCGGGCCATCAGGAGCGCGTGGCAGAGCTTGCGATGAAGATCGGCGAATGCATGGGGCTCGATGAAAAGCGTCTGGAGGGGCTGCACCTCGGGGCATTGATCCACGACATCGGAAAGATATCGGTCCCCGCAGAGATACTGAATCGCCCCGGAACGCTTGAAACGGCGTTATTTGCCATCATCAAGTCCCACCCCTCGGTGGGGTACGACATCATCAAGGGGATCGACTTCCCGTGGCCGCTGGCCGAGATGGTGCTGCATCACCATGAACGCATGGATGGCAGCGGTTATCCCGATGGGCTCAAAGGCGATGAGATATCACTGGAGTCGCGCATTTTGATCGTAGCGGATGTGGTCGAGGCGATGGCTTCACACCGTCCGTACCGTCCCGCACTCGGTATGGATATGGCATTGGCGGAGATCGAGCAGGGCAAGGGAACGCTGTATGACCCCGATGTGGTGGAGTGCTGCATCGGGCTCTTTCGGGAGAAAGAGACCCCCTGGGCTTAATAAGGAGTTGCAGACCGAGTTGCTGCTATCCTGATCCAAACTCCGCTTTGAGGCACTGTTTTTTTAACTAAAAGAGCCGCTTGGGCCGGTATATCCGACCCCTATGACAAACGACTGCACAAGCAGTAGACTATAGCACTGATAAAGTTCAACCGATCACGAAAGAGTGCTCACCAGAATTTCGACGCGGTTTCGCCCGTTCTCCTTTGCCTGGTAGAGCGCATCGTCCACCCTTTTCAATAAGACGGTCGAATCGTCGTCCGGTGCAAACGACGTCACCCCGAAACTGACCGTCATGGTCCCGACGTGGTTGAAAAGATGCTGCGAAATCTCATTGCGGAGTTTCTCAGCCGCATCGACGGCGGCTCCCCCGTCCGATTGCGGCATCAGGATCATGAACTCCTCCCCGCCCCAGCGGGCAACAATATCGACGGTACGAATATGTCTCTTCACCAAAGCTGTAAGCTCTTTGAGAACTGAGTCGCCCACATCGTGTCCGTACGTGTCGTTCACCTGTTTGAAATAATCGATATCGTACATGAGTATCGACAGAGGCGTGCCGTATCTATCGGCACGTTCGATCTCTTTTTCGAGCAGCGTGCTGAATTCTCTGCGGTTGGCGATGCCGGTGAGACTGTCGGTCGTGGCCAGAAGATAGATCTCATCATCGGCCCGTTTGCGCTGCACGGACGAAGAGAGGACATTGGCCACTGCCTGTAAAAAGTTCAGATCATCCTTGCTGAATTCACGCGGGTATGATGTAAATATGCCCAATACCCCGAAAAGATTTCGGGATGTTCCGATCAGCAGAGTGACGCCGCTGACCGCGCCCAGCTGCTTCATCAAGGCGTGACTCGCCTGGTCAGGCTCAGTGGGCGGATCGTTCCAGAAGAGCGGTTTTTCAGATTTTTGGGACAAGTGCGCCAACAGCGTAAAATCAGCACTATTGAGCAGTTGACCGTTCTCCAGTGTATCCGCACCGGTACCGGCCCGCAAAATCAGTCTCGCATTTTCGGACTCGGCTTCGAGAATCAGGCAGCACCGGACTTCAAGGGTTCGTGCGACCAGCGTAACCGCACGTTCGAAAACTGCGTCCAACGCTTCTCCGGAGAGGGCAAAAGAGCCGAGTTCGGCGACAGCAGCCTGTTCATGCTCCCGAGTGGCCAGCAACTCTTCCGCCTGCTTGCGCGAGGTGATATCAAGCAGATAGATGCGGATCAGATCGGCTTCTTTGATATAGGAGATATGCTGTTCGTAGACTGTCCCACTCAGACTGATCTCGCGAACACGCTCCTGCTGATCGCTTTGGCGTAATGCGGCAGAGATCTGTATTATCCCCTGTAACAGCGGATGTGTCCGACCTGTGCTGCTCAAGTCGGGAAATGCTTGTTCGGCCGCCGGATTGGTGTAGGTCACCTCGCCGGTGGAACCGACCTCGATCACCGGGTCGGGGTTCAATCTGGGATAGGAGGCC
>CAZNQJ010000092.1:0-6206 GCA_964575205.1 uncultured Campylobacterales bacterium
TTACCCTTTCTCGGTCCGGATGATGATCAAGCAGCTCTTTTAATCCCTGGTAACTTGCTTCATCATCAAAATCCACCGTCACCACGCGAAGCTGCTCTCTGAAGCGTTCAAAACGGGTCTCGTCAAATTCGCCCGGTGCCAGAAACTCAAGCAGTTTTGCCCTTACCAGTTCAATATGCTCTTCGTTGTCCATCGCCACCCGCGTGACGGTGATGATGCGGCTCTGCTGCATCAGATAGCCGTCATTGCAGAGATAATAGAGCGCCGGCATCAGTTTCCTGAAAGCCAGATCCCCGTGACCGCCGAAGATCGTAATATCACATAGGTTTTCTGTTTCGCTCATAGGTTCTTCTTTATTTCTCTTGGCTGCGGGCGTAAAAATAGTTGGTTGCCTCGACAAAACCGTCGACACTTCCGCAGTCGAAACGTCTGCCTTTGAATTTATAGGCGATCACCATCCCGCTTTTAGCCTGCTCGCAGAGGGCATCCGTGATCTGGAGTTCGCCGTTCTTGCCCGGTTCTGTCTTTTCGATCACCTTGAAAATATCGGGCGTCAGAATATAGCGGCCGATCACGGCCAGATTGGAGGGGGCCGCATCGTTGTCAGGTTTTTCAACCATGTTGGAGACCATATAGACCCCCTCCTCGATCGCTCTGCCCTCAATTACGCCGTATTTGTGTACCTCTTCTAGAGGCACCTCCATCGTCGCTACGATACAGCATTTGTATTTGTTGTAGAGCTTGACCATCTGGGTCAGGACACCGTCGCCTTCGGGATTGACACAGAGATCGTCCGCCAGGATCACGGCAAAGGGATCCTGCTCGCCTACCAGCACCCTTCCTTTGTAGATCGCATCGCCCAGCCCTTTCATCTCGTTCTGTCGGGTATAGGTAAAGGTGCATCTATTGATGATATTGCGGATATCGCCCAAAAGCTCCTCTTTGGAAGAGCCCTGTATTTCGTGTTCCAGCTCGTAAGAGATGTCGAAATGGTCGGTAATGGCGCGTTTTCCGCGCCCCGTTATGGTACACATGACATCGCACCCGGCTTCCATCGCCTCTTCGACGCCGTACTGGATCAGCGGCTTGGTCAGGATAGGCAGCATCTCTTTGGGCATCGCTTTGGTCACCGGCAGAAAGCGTGTCCCGTAGCCTGCAGCGGGAAATAGACATTTGGTAATCATTGAGTCTCCTTGATTTTGGTTTACGTGCTCATGCGGCCTTTAAGCCACATCATCTGATAGGGTTCGAGCGTCACTTCCCTTGTCGTATCCACCTCGTATGCCGAGATCAGGTCGTTCAGCGGCAGCAAGATCTCCTCCGGTATCGTACAGGTGACAGCTTTGTCCGAAAAGTTGTGCAGCGCCAAAACGCGCTCCTCTTCGCTGATATCGCGCTGTTCGATCACAAAGAGCCTGGGGTCAAGATCATAAAACCTGAACATCCCGAAAGGGTTGAACGCGGCTTCGTTGCTTCGGATCGATATGAGCCTCTTATAGCTGTCGAGCATCGTTTTGGGCAGACTTCCCTGTTCAGAGAGTTCATCCTCCAGCCAGTCGACGTTGTACTTTTCGCGGTTGATTGCGCGGTTGATCCCCGTGTGCTTGACACCGTCATGGTAGTTGCGCGAACCTACCAGTGAGTGGAAATAGATGCCCGGGACCCCCGGCATCGCCAGGGCCGTACCCTGGGAGAGAAGCATCCGTTTGATGCGCAGCTGATCGCTTTCGTCCGGGTGGGTAAGCGCGTCGATATAGCTGCAGTTGATCTCATAGGGGCTCTCTGTTCCGTCTGGTTCGTTGCGGTAAGAGATAAGGCCGCCGTGTTCATCAATCGTCAAGATGAGCTTTTCGATCTCGGCATCGCTGAGTATGCCTTTGACGGGACGCAGTCCGATACCGTCGTGGCTGGCGGTAAAGTTGAAGAAACAGACCTTGTTGCTCGGCAGCGACAGCGACTCCGCCCATGCCGTCAGCGTTTCGGTATTGCCATGCAGGATCGAATGAATCAGCAGCGGCGGCAGAGCGAAGTTGTAGACCATCTGCGCTTCGTCATCTCCGCTGCCAAAGTAGGAGACATTCTCATGGTGGGGTACGTTCGTCTCCGTGATGATGATGACCTCAGACGCCACTTCATGCAGCACCTCCCGCATCAGCTGTATCAGTTCATGGGTCTGGGGCAGGTGGACACACTCGGTGCCGACCTCTTTCCAGAGAAAGGCGATGGCATCGAGCCGGATCAGGGTCGCCCCTTTTTCAATGTAGTAGAAGAGGGCATCCAGCACATTGCGCAGGACGCGGTGGTTTTTATAGTTGAGATCGACCTGGTCTTTGCTGAAGGTGGTCCAGATATTGTGGATCTTCCCGCTGTCGTCCGTAAATTCGCTCAGCAGCGGGTTGGTGCGGGGGCGGACAACCTTGCTCAGATCGGTAGCGGGATCAAGTTCAATAAAGAACTCTTTGAAGTACTTGTCGCCGGCAAGATAGGCTTTGAACCAGTCGGAAAACTGTGACACATGGTTGATGACACCGTCAACCATCAGACGGTATTTCGAACTGATCCTGTCGATTTCGCGCCAGGAACCCATATGCGGATCGACCGCACTGTAGTTGACAACCGAAAAGCCGCTGTCAGAGGAAGAGGGGTAAAAAGGGAGAATATGGATGGAGTTGATGATCCCCTCAAGGTGCTTGTCCACAAAATCGTTTAGCGTCTGCAGTGATGCTTCATGGTTGCGGTTGACCTGATCGCCGTAGGTGATGAGAACCACATCTTTTTCGCTGAGATGATAGGGTTTGGAGTCGATGCGCTGCTTGTATTTGAAGATCAGGTCGATGATGTCATTGACGGCTCTTTCGGCGGTCTCCTCCGGATAGAGCTGATGAAGCCGCCGATTGATGGTGTGCTCTGGGTCGGAGATGTGCATTATCGGTTGTCCTCTTCGACATAGGCGGCAAATTTATCCGAGAACTCCGGCAGGACCGAACGTACCGTGATCCACGGAGAGAGTGAAGGGACACCCATAGGGTCCTCGTAAAATTCAGCCGCCGCTTTGTTGATCGCCTCCTGGAACGTGTTGACAGCGCCGATCTCTTTTTCACGGTTGTATTCAAGTGCATTGAACTTGCTCAGTGCATTGTATTTCGAGATCTCAAAACGCGCTTCCTGATAGTAGGTCGCTTCAAGCGTTTTAAATGCCGCTTCAGACATGACCACCCCCTCCTGCGCCATCACCCGGAAAATGGTCTTGGCGATGTCGTTCGCCATCTTATAGATGCCGTCGTTGCCCTCCTGCGATCCGAGATCCTGGTGTTTATGCTCATAGGTCTCCATGATCTCGGTCTGGCAGATACGGCGGTTCGAGGTGTTTTTATAGACTTCGCTCAGTGTCGAGACTTCCAGTCCCCATGTCGGCGAAATGGCGATACCGCGCCCGAGAGAGCGGATAAATGCAAACTCCCCAGAAAGCGAGTAGCGGAAACTCGCCATATAATCCAGGTATCGGCTGCTGCCGAACACCTTCTCCAGCGAGTAGACCAGGGGTGAGTAAAAGAGCCTTGTGACGCGGCCGTGCAGCCTGTCGGTCACGCGTGAATAGTACCCCTTGTTAAATTCAAAATCCAGAGCGGGATGAATAATAGGAAAAAAGAGTCTGGCCGGGATCTCACGGCTGTAGTTGACAATATCGCAGTCATGCAGGGCGAAAGCATACGCATCTATATGGGTCAGGCCGTAGCCTATCATCGTCCAGACATTGCGCCCTTTTCCGGGCGTGTCAAGACCGGGAAACCCCTCTTTGGTCAGCTGGGCGTAGAGCTCCTGGATACGCGGCCCGTCGTTCCAAAGCACATCGACCTTGCACGGCAGTACCGACATCAGGGTTTTGACCTCTTCAAACTGCTCTTTCGTAGCGCGGTCAAGCCCGAGAATGATCTTATGGAGGTACTTCACATGTTTGAGCTCGTCGATAATCGTCTGCATCGCAGGCGTCTCAAATTCCGAATAGAGTGCCGGCAGCAGCAGCACCATATCGTGGCGCTTTGCGTAGAGCTCCAGTTCGCTTTCGATATCGCCAAGCGAACGCTCTCCCAGTTTTTGCAGGGTGGTGATCACCCCGTTTTGAAAAAAATCAGCCATTTAACTCTCCTTTTGTCGGTTTCGGTTCGATCAGCATCATAACGATGTCGAGCAGATTATTGTGTGTCGGGCCCGGAACAAGCAGCTCGCCGCTCTTGGCAAAATAGGTGTTGGAATCGAAGGTCTCCAGATAGTGTTTCGGCTCGAGGTGATTGATCTGCGTATTGACGCGGCTGTGCAGATCGATCAGGGCACCCGCTGCCAGCGAGTTGCCGTCGATACCGTCGGTGGCAGCGCTTAAAAAGGTGATGTCGATATCGCCCTCAAGCAGATCGAGCAGACTCAGACAGAGATGCTGGTTGCGTCCCCCTTTACCCTCACCGCTGACGACGACCGTCGCTTCGCCGCCAAGAAGATAACAGCGGCTCTTCGCTACGGGCTCCCGTGCCAGTTCAAGAAGTTCCTGCACAACGTCAGTGACATCACCCTGCAGCGGTTTGGTGATGATCGTCGTCTCGATGCCGGCTTCACGCAGAAGCGTCGCTGCCTTTTGCAGGACCATCGTATTGGAGCCCAGAATATGGTGGTCGATATGTTTTTGCGCCCTTTTCGGCGTTTCGCTGCGGCGTCCCTGCTCGCCCTCCCGCAGATGGTTCCGAACGCTTTGCGGCATCTTCTCAAACAGTGCGAAGCGCTTCAGCTGCGCAACAGCGTCGCCGAAGGTTGTCGTATCACAATAGAGCGGCGCCGAACCGATCGCGTGAAGGTCATCGCCGATGACATCGGAGAGAACCAAAACGATACCCTGCGCATCGGTCAGTTCGGCCAGTTTTCCCCCTTTGACCTTAGAGAGGTGCTTTCGGACGCAGTTGATCGCATCAATCGGCATGCCGCCGTGCAGCATCAGTGAGGTGGCATCCTGAAACTCCGCCAGTGTGATTCCCTCTTCGGGCAGCTCGACCAGGGCCGAATTGCCGCCTGAAAGCAGATAGATAAAGAGATCTTCCCTCTCCATTGCACGCATCGCATCCTGCAGTGCCGTAGCGGCCTCAACGCTCCGGGACGAAGGAAGCGGATGGGTGCTCTGTATGTAGTCGCTGTTATTGAGTGTTCCGTTCAGTGGATAGGCACCGACGATAAGGGTATGGGCGAGACGGTCTGCTAAGAGGTTATGAACGGCTATCGCCATGGGTACCACCGCTTTGCCGGACCCCAGTAGATAGATCTTATTATAGCGGCTTAGATCGTAGGATGTATCCTGGACAGTCAGGACATTTCCGCTGAGCCGGCACTGCTCCTCGATCAGTTTTTCCGGTGTGATCGCATCAATGAGCTGCTCGAAGGTGTTTTGAAGCAGGGTTTTATTGGACATGGAAATACCTTTTTAGCGCCGTATTCCATCCGCTGGGCCCGGGCGAAGGGGCTTTGATAAGATGCGGAATGTCGCAGGAGAGGTAGCTGCCGTCCGGATGCGGGATCAGAATCGGCGTGTCAACGCTTTGGAGCATGCTCAGGTCATTTGCGCTGTCACCGAGAGCAACCGTTTTAAAAGCATGTCCCGATGCTTTCTCAAAATATTTGACGAGGTACAGGATTGCGGCCGCTTTGTCCTGGCCTTTGGTGATCAGATGGTAGAAACGCCCCCCTTTGACGATCGAAAGTCCGTCGTTGTCGGCCATCTCCCTGAGCAGGTCCAGTGCCTTTTCATCTTCAAGAATGAAAGGTTCGGTAAAAAGACGTTCTTTGGCATCCGCGGCCTGTTTAAGCGGCAGGTTTGTGCAGGCCGCGATCTCTTCGGCACGCATATCGAAAAAGCCGCGCATCGGAACAGTTTTGGCATAGCGTTCAAAGGCCTGTCGAATCGCCTTGTAGTCCTTCCCCATCGCTATCGTCTCGTAACCGCCGCTCTTTGGAATCAGAATACCGGCACCGTTTTCGATAATAAACGGCGACTCGATCGCAAGAAGTTCCTGAATACGGACAACCTCGTTTTTTGTTTTGCTGGTCACAATGATCAGGGGGATACGGTGCATTTTAAGATAATCGAGCATCACAGATGCTTCGTCAAAACGGTAGCTGTCGTGATCGAGAAGGGTACCGTCAAGATCTGTAAAGATCAGTACGTTTTT
>CAZNQJ010000093.1:0-6166 GCA_964575205.1 uncultured Campylobacterales bacterium
CAACAGGGCACTGATCTCCTGCAGACGGCGGTCGATATTGACCTGCGCCTCTTTGCCTGCGTGATACTCCGCATTCTCTTTCAAGTCGCCCATATCGGCCGCCTCTTCGATCGCCTTGATAACCGCAGGGCGCACAACCGTCTTGAGATGGTTCGACTCCTCCTGAAGGCGGGCGTACCCGAATTTTGTCATCGGTTCTACTGATTGTTCCAAAAAATCTCCATTTTCCAAGCTGTGACTTCTGCACAGCGATAAATCGCAATATGGGAGTATTATACCCTCTCGATGGAAAAATTGGAATATACTTTTATCCGCTTGGACGAAAGCTGCTTGATAATCTCAGCCACTGTATAAGATAAATACACGGTAAGACTCTGCCCTGCAAAAAAAGTCAGCGCTTTAAGATCTTCAGTAACGCTTTGAGACTCTTCGTATTGACGACATCCTCTTTTTCGATCCAGCCTCGCCTCGCCTGCCCGATGCCGTACGCCATCAGATCGAGGTCCCTTACGGAGTGGGCATCGGTGGAGATGGCGATGGGGACACCCGCTTCCTTGGCCATCTTGCAGTGGATGTCGTTGAGATCGAGCCGGTCCGGCTGGGCATTGAGTTCGAGTATGCAGCCTCGCTGCGAGCAGGCCTTGATAATCGCTTCGATATCCACTTCGTAGGCGTCCCGAAGCCCGATCAGTCTTCCGGTCGGATGGGCCAGGATCGAAAAACAGGGGTTGTCCATCGCTTTCAGGATGCGGGCCGTCTGCTCTTTTTTGGAGAGGTTCATCGCATAGTGGACGGCGCACACGGTAAGGTCAAGCTCTTTCAGAACCGAGTCCGGAAGATCGAGCTCCCCGTCTGAGAGGATATCGACTTCGGCAGATTTCAAGAGGGTGATCCCCTCGAGCTCTTCATTGATCCGGTCGATCTCGTCGAGCTGCTGCCGGACCCGCTTCTCGTCGAGGCCGTGGGCGATGGTGAGATGTTTCGTATGGTCGGTTACGGCAATATATTCATACCCCTTCGCTCTGGCCGCCAGTGCCATCTCCCGGATGGTGTTTGCCCCGTCCGTGTAGACGGTGTGGAGATGCAGGTCCCCTTTGATATCTTTCGCTTCGATCAGTTTCGGCAGCCTCTCTTTAAGCGCGAGTTCTATCTCGCCCCGGTTCTCACGCATTTCCGGCTCCACATAGGCCAGTCCCAAGTTCTCGTAGATATCTGCCTCTCTGTTTCCGGCCACCCTTTTCTCCGTCTTGAAGACGCCGTACTCGTTGATCTTCAAGCCCATTTTGACCGCCATTTTCCGCAACGCGATATTGTGGGATTTTGACCCGGTGAAGTGGTGCAGAGCGGCACCGAACGCATCCTTCGGGACAACCCTGAGGTCGACATGAAGACCGCTTTTTAGGACGATAGTGGAGCGTGTCGTCCCCTGCATCACTGTTTTGTCGACCGCTTCAAGTTTGGTGAAGCGCTCCATGATATCGCTGAGCGGCTCGCATGACGCCACGATATCGATATCGTGGACCGTCTCTTTCCGCCTGCGGATACTGCCCGCCACTTCGATCGCTATGACGCCCCGCGAGCGGGCAAGCTCTTCCTTGATCGCTTCCGCTATCGGCAGCACTTCAAAAAGACGGTAGCGTTTCTCTTCATACAGCTTTTTCTCCACCCCTTTGGCGATGCTCTCGATCAGCTTCGGCCCGAACCCCTGCAGCGCCTGCAGCTTCCCTTTCTGCAGCGCCTCTTTGAGATCTGGCAGCGAGTTGATCTGAAGCTTCTCATGCAGGAGATGTACGCGTCTCGGACCGAGCCCGGGAATTCCGAGCAGCGGTTCAAGCTCGCTGGAGAGTGATTTTTTCAGTCCGTTCAAAAAAGCCAGCTCCCCGGTCCGGACGATCTCGATGATCTTTGCGGAGAGATCCTCTCCGATCCCGTTCAGGCTGGTCAGATCAAACCCCTCCTCCACAAGCTCGGCCATGCTCTTTGACGAGGAGAGAATGTTCCGTGCCGCATTCCGGTAGGCTCTTATCCTGAAAGGGTTCGCCTCCTCAATATCAAGAAGGTCCGCTATCTCCATGAAGATGGCTGCGATTTCACGGTTGGTGACATGCATAGTACTCCTTGTGCCCTTTATGATATTATATATCCATGCAAAAGATACATATAGGAACATCCGGGTTTTATTACGACCACTGGATAGGCAGATGCTATCCGGAAGATATTTCCAAACGCGATCTTCTGCCTTTTTTTGCCAAACACTTCAAAACCGTAGAGATCAACAGTACATTCTACCATCTTCCAAGGCAGAGCACGATTGCCCACTGGCTCGAAGTGACACCCGATGACTTTCTCTTTACGCTAAAAGCCAACCGGAGCATTACCCACCGTAAAAAAATCGACGCCGTACTTGACGAGATACTCCTGTTCATCCATCTGATAAAGCCGTTAAAAGAGAAGCTCGGGGTCATTTTGTTCCAGCTTCCTCCCTATCTTAAACTCGACATCGGACTGCTGGACGGCTTTATTTCGCAGCTGCCCAAAGGGTACCGGTATGCCATTGAGTTCAGAGACCAATCCTGGATGGATGATGTGGTCTTTGAGCTGATGGCGCTCAACGGTATCGGCCTCTGCATCAACGATTTCGAACAGAGGCAGACCCCCTGGATCGCGACTGCCCCCTTTGTCTATATAAGAATGCACGGGCCCCAGGGAAGATACAGCGGGAAATACGATATGCAGACGATCACGGCGCTGTGCGAAACCATTAACGGTTTTGTCGACGAGGGCAGAGAGCTCTTCTGCTATTTCAACAACGACATGGAAGGGTTTGCCTGGCAGAATGCACAGGAGCTTATAGGACTTTGCGGGAGCCGCCTATGATGCGAAACTACAGAAGATTGGCTCTGCTCGTGCTGTTGAGCAGCGCCTTGTTGCATTCCGATATGACAGAGAACCGATATGATAAAGCCAGAAAGCATATGGTCGAGGTCATTCAAAATGAGGTGAGAGAGACAAGAGGTTATCTGGGGAGGGAGGCGCTCTCCAAAACGACGGTCGATGCGATGGAGCAGGTCAAAAGGCATGAGTTCGTTCCCGCCAGATACCGTTCGGAAGCCTATGAGAACAGGCCGCTGCCTATCGGTCACGGCCAGACGATCTCGCAGCCGTATATCGTCGCCGTCATGACCGATATGCTTGAACTAAAACCGACCGACAGAGTCCTGGAGATCGGTACAGGCTCAGGCTATCAGGCCGCAGTGCTCTCCAAGATCGTCAACGAGGTCTATACCATCGAGGTGGTCAGTGAACTGGGCATTGCGGCGAAGGAGAGGCTCGAAAGGCTGGGCTATACAAATATAAAGACGCAGGTTGGCGACGGCTACTACGGCTGGGAGGCGCACGCCCCCTACGACGCCATCATCGTCACCGCCGCCGCGGGGCAGATCCCGCCGCCGCTTCTCAAACAGCTCAAACCGGGCGGCAGGATGATCATCCCCGTCAAAAGCTTTTACTATGTGCAGTATCTTATCCTCGTCTCCAAAGACGAAAAAGGGGCCATAACCACCCGTCAGACCCTTCCGGTCATGTTTGTGCCGCTTACCGGAAAGCATTGAGACCATGAGAAGGGTACCGCGTCTCTCTGTCGCCCTTGTTTCAGCCTCAGCACTCGCCTACGAGATCCTTCTGATGAAGCTATTTTCCATTATAGAGTGGCACCATTTCGCCTATATGATCATCAGCCTTGCGCTGCTGGGCTACGGGGTGAGCGGCACCTTTCTGACCCTTGCGCGCGAACGGCTTCTGCGCCATTTCCCCTACGCCTACGTCGGCAGCATCGTGCTGTTCGCCCTCTCGTCGGTGTTCTGTTTTATGCTCGCCCAGCAGATCCCTTTCAACCCCCTTTTGTGGGAGGCCAAGCAGCTCTTCTTCCTCTTCGGGCTCTACCTGCTTCTGGCCCTTCCCTTCTTCTTTGCCGCCAATGCGGTCGGTCTCGCCCTGCTCTGCTATAAAACCGATATATCCCGGATCTACGCTGCCGACCTGCTCGGTGCCGGTCTCGGCACTCTCGCCATCCTCGGGCTGCTCTACCTCTTCTTTCCGGCCTTCATCCTTGAGCTCATCTCCCTGGCCGGACTGCTGGCGGCTCTCATCGCCTTCAAAGAGCTCTCGCTCAAACCCCGGGCAGGTGCGCTGCTGCTGTTTGTCCTTCCGCTTTTGGCTCTCCTCTTGGCCGGCAGAAGCATCACCCTGAACATCAACGACTACAAGGATCTGAGCCAGACCCTGCGGATCTCCGGTACGAAGATAGTGCAGGAGCGCACCTCCCCCCTCGGACTGCTCACTGTCGTGGCGAGCCCGGAAGTCCCTTTCCGCTATGTTCCGGGGCTGAGCATGGCTTCAACTGCCGAACCGCTGCCTCAGCTCGGCGTCTTTACCAACGGCGACGGTATGAGCGCCATCACGGAATTCCCCGACAAGATGGAGAAGCTGGGCTATCTCGACTATCAGACCTCTGCGCTTGCCTATCATCTCGGCGCTCCCGAAAAGGTTCTGATCCTCGGTGCAGGCGGAGGTTCGGAGGTGCTGCAGGCCCTTTACCATAACACCGGGCGCATCGATGCCGTCGAGATCGATCCCGAGATGGTCGATCTTGTCGGCAGGGAGTTTGCCGGATTTGACGGCAACATCTATGCCAGAAAGAACGTCAAAGTGCATACCGCAGAGGCCAGAGGGTTCGTCGCTTCATCGCCAGAGCGGTATGACCTGATCCAGATGACGATGGTGGACTCCTTCGGCGCCTCATCCTCGGGGCTCTACTCCCTGAACGAGAGCTACCTCTATACGGTCGAAGCGCTTCAGCTCTATCTGCAGCATCTCAGACCCGGGGGCTACCTCTCGCTTACGAGGTGGCTGAAGCTTCCGCCCAGAGACGCCCTCAAACTCTTCGCGACGGCACTCGATGCGCTGGAGCGAAGCGGTGTCAAAGCGCCGGGAAAACAGCTTGTTCTGATCAGGGGGTGGCAGACAAGCACCCTTCTCATCAAAAACGGCATCCTCAGCGCCGCAGAGTACAAAGCGCTGGAGCGCTTCTGCAGCGAACGTCTTTTTGACACGGCCTACTACGACGGCATTGCACCCGCCTCGGCAAACCGCTACAACATTCTGGACAGGCCCTATTTCTTCGAGGGAACGCAGGCTCTTCTGCAAAACAGGGAGCAGTACTACCGCGACTACAAATTCGACATCCGCCCCGCCACCGATGACCGCCCCTATTTTTACCACTTTTTCAAGTGGGAGACGCTCGGGGAGATCTTCGTTCTTCGGGGAGCCGGCGGGCTGCACCTGCTGGAGTGGGGCTACCTCGTGCTGGTCGCGTCGCTTCTGCAGGCCGTCGCCGCCACACTTCTGCTGATACTTCTGCCGCTGCGGCACTACCGAAAAAGCAGAGAGAGCTCTGTCGCGGCAAGCAAGAAGAAGGTGCTGATCTACTTTTTTGCCCTGGGTCTCGGCTTTCTCTTTCTGGAGATCTATTTTATTCAGCGCTTTCTTCTTTTTCTGAGCCACCCGCTCTATACGGTCGCGGTCGTTCTCAGCGCGTTTCTGATCTTTGCAGGGCTCGGCAGCAGCTACTCGAAACGCCTTGCTGCGCAAAAAGGGTATAGCAGAAGTGCACGTTACGGCATCTATGCCCTCCTCCTTCTCGGCCTCTTTTATCTATTGGCGCTCGATCAGATCTTCGGCTTTCTGCTGACACAGTCAGAGCCCCTGAAGATAGCGGCATCCCTGCTGCTCATCGCCCCTTTGGCCTTTTCAATGGGAATGCCTTTTGCGATGGGGCTCTCCGAACTGGGCAGCCACTCCGAGGCTCTGATCCCATGGGCGTGGGGCGTCAACGGATGCGCTTCCGTCATCAGTGCCGTTGCGGCGACACTGGTTGCGATCCATTTCGGATTTACCGCCGTGATGGTTATGGCACTGCTTTTTTATCTGGCAGCGTACCACTCGTTTCCGGTTCAAGACCATTGACTCGAGACGGTGAACGAACAAAGTCCGCACAGCTTTACATATCGATTTTCACTCCCAATGATCTGTACTACATTGATTGCGTCAACGGTTATATCTGTTTCACGTTAAAAGACCTCATTCGATTCAAAGCAAAAGCCAGTTC
>CAZNQJ010000094.1:0-6146 GCA_964575205.1 uncultured Campylobacterales bacterium
AAACGGGCCAACCTGCGCCTGATGTACGTGAAATATGTCATCGAAACGTGGATCCTGGAGTACAGCCGCGTCAAACAGATGGAGGTGCTTCACAATCTTTTGAGCAACTCCGTCTTTCTTCTGAAATTTATCTTCTATACGCTCCTATTGATGGCCTTTTCGATCTTTTCAGCCTTTTACATCAATGCCGGAAGGTGCAGAGACAGGGTCTTGTGTCTGATGGGGCCTCTCTTTAGGAAAGCCAAAAAACAGGGGTATGAAAAAGAGCCTTATGAGAGCATGCACGACTTTTTAAACCGGCTGAAAGAGCGGTACGATACACGGTCCGTCGATGAGATCGATGCCTTGTATCATACGATAAAATATGCGAAGATGCATGAAAACGGCGATATAGAGAGGTTAAAAGCGCGGATAAAAGAGATATGCAGATAGCCCTCCGAAGAAATTTTTGTCCGGGTTCTTCCCTGTCTCGATGAAAGAGGCCCCGCTCTTTTTGCGGTCTAAATGCTTTTTTGCTTTTTAGTGTAAAATACGTTACAAATTTGTGATGACGGAGCGAAAGCGTATGGAAAGTATCAATGTTATCGATGCCATCAAAGGGCGTACTTCAACGCGTAAATTTTTAAACAAGCCGGTACCCAAAGAGGTCCAGGAGAAGATCCTGGAAACGGCGGCAATGACACCGAGCGGGGCAAACATGCAGCCGTGGATCGTCTATGCGGTGAGCAATGAAGCGCTGTTGACAAAGATCGGTGACGCGATCATCGCGCATATCGAAGCGGGCGGGGAGGTGGACCAGTTTATCCAGTACTATCCTGTCAACTGGATCAACCCTTACAAAAAACGCCGTATCGTTACCGGAGCGGGACTGTACCAATTGATGGAAGTCGATCGCCATGACGATGCAACGCGCCAGCAGATGTGGTTTGACAACTACCGCTGGTTCGGTGCGCAGACCGTATTTTTTGTCTTCGTGGACAATGAACTTATCAACGGTGCTCAGGGCCCGCTGATTGATGCGGGTGCCTACATGCAGAGTCTGATGCTTGCGGCAGAAGGATACGGTCTCAGTTCGTGCCCTCAGGGGTCGACGACCGAGTACGGCAAGATCATCGCCAAAGTGATGGGCGTGCCTGAAAACCTGGCACTGCTCTACAGTGTTGTCGTCGGCTACGAAGACAAAGCGGCAAAGATCAACAGCTACAAGCCAAAGCGCGTAGCGATGAAAGAGAGTGTCACTTTTATTGATTGAGGGTTGATCGGGCTGTTAGCCGGTGTTGATAGATCGGGACGCTATAAGGCAGATCGGCCTTTTCCCCGCCTTGCCTGTTGTGCCTGCCGCTCAGATCACCGGGGCCGCATCAGAAAGCTTTTGCGAGGCTTCTTCCGGCAGCTTGATAACGATGCAGGCGCCTTCAGGGTTGTTTTCTGCTGCGATGGTGCCGTGCATATGCTCCTCGATGATCAGCTTGGAGATATAGAGTCCCAGACCGGTCCCCTGCGATCCGAACTTGGTCGTAAAGTAGGGATCGAAGATCTTCTCAATGATCTTCGGGTCGATACCGCCGCCGTTGTCGGAAATAGAAACCGTTGTCTTTTCACCGTTTTGTCCGGCTGTGATCAGGATCTTCCTTCTCTCTTCGGGATGCTCCAAAAGAGCATCTTTTGCATTGTTTAAAATGTTGAGTATCACCTGTTTGAACTCATTGGGGAATACGTCAACAGCCAGTGTCTCGTCGACGTCATTGGTTATTGTGATCTTCTTGCTTCTGAAAAGGTCTCTGAGCAGGTCGACGCTCTCCTGCAGGAGCGCGCGCAGGTTCATTTTTTGAAGTTCTTTGTCCTGCTGGAAAAACTCCCTGAAATCATCGATGGTTTGAGACATGTACTGTACCTGGGTATTGATGTTTTGCATAATTTTTTCAAGTTTTGCGTCATCAAGCATACCGAGCATGCTCTCCATTTGGATCTTGGTGGTGCTCAGCCCGATGATGTTCAGAGGCTGGCGCCACTGGTGTGCAATCATGCCGATGAGCTCACCCATCTGCGCCAGCCTGCTCTGCTGCAGGAACAAGAGACGCTGTTTTTCGATTCTTTTCTTGTCGGTAATATCCTGACGGACGGCTGTATAACCCGTCAATTGTCTCTTTGCGTCATAGACCGGCGATATCGTGGTTTCCGACCAAAACGTTTGGCCGTCTTTTCGCCGGTTCATAATCTCGCCTTTCCATACTTTGCCGGCATTCAGTGTCGCCCGCATCTGTCTATAGAAAGCATTCGGTACATCAGGGTGGCGTAACATGGTGTGTTTACGGCCGATCAGCTCCTCTTTGCTGTATCCTGTGAGGTTGCAAAAGGCCTGGCTGGCGTGCAGAATCTTCCCTTTTGTATCGACCTGGGATGCAATGGTGATCCTGTCAATAATATCGATGTAGTTTTGCAGCTTGAGTCGCATTTTAAAAGAGATGACCATAAAGACGATCATACCTAACAGAAAAAGAGCAGATATGATCGTAAGCGCTTTGTGTTGAGAAATAAATTCCCATAAGGTGACTTCGCCAAACGTCTTGTAGGGGCCGACATGAAGCTCTTGCATCAGCTCATGGACCGGCTGGTAGTTGTAGGGCATGGTCCACTCCCAAAAGCCGGCTTTTTTGGCGGCCTCGCTGTTGGGGGGAATCGACATCATGGCCATAGCCGTCTCTTTCGCCAGGGCATTGGAGACCTCTTTTGTTTTGGCAAATGCCCACTCCGGGTATAGCCTGCTGCTGAGCAGATAGGGGAAATCGGGATCGTCCTGCCGGTTTAAAACAGTGATTTTACTTAGATTCAGATCGTTGTATCGTGCCATGTTTTCCAGAAAGCCGGTTCTGATGATGCCGATGTCGGCACGCCTGTTCATAACGGCCTGCAGGACTTTGTCCTGTGTCCCCAGAAACGCGACTTGTGAAGCGTCCTTCAGCAAATCGATGCCGTGTTCAAGGAATTCATAGTACCCGATGAGCCATCCGCCGAAACCCAGCGGTGCAACCGCGGCGATGCGGCGCTCTTTTGCCTGCTCGAGCCTCTTGATGCCGCTGTCACTGCGGGTGATCAGGACCGAACCGAATTCGGCGCTGCGGCTTTTGTCGATCATGGTCAGAATTCTTGAAATACCGTTGGAAAGTTCCAGTTCGACATAAATAGCAGGCTGTGAAATGACAAAATCTATCGTACCCGACGCAATGGACTCTTTGAGCTGCTCGACCTTGTCGGGAGTGAAAGGGATAAGTTTAAAAGTGTGTTGCGGCAGCGTCCGCTGCAGAAATTTAACTGTGGGAGTCCATGCCTGCATGGCTTTCTCTTCACCGTGGATCGCTACCACAGCGATGGCGATCTGCTTGCCAAAGAGTCCGGCAGGTATCAGTAGCCATAGTAAAAGAGAGAGCAGGAACCTGTTCACAATTGAAACTCCGTTGTTTTGTGGCTGTTTATTGCATATATCTTAGCTGAAAGTCAGTCGAATGTGCAACAGCGGCAAGGAGAACTTTTATCTGCTAAGTGCTGGGAAGAGGGGGTGATAGTAGAGAGATGGTTTTTGTAATAAACAGTAAATGCAATGTTGAAGAGATCATCATGCATAAAGGGCAGATACTGTCATCTGCTGTTTAAGGATCGGGTCGAGAGATGATTCCCGATCAGTCGCGGAGATTTAGCCAGGAGGGCGGATTGTCAAAACCGAGATCGCTCGGATTCCAGTCGTTTCTTTCGCCGTGTCGGGCGTGCAATTTACCGTTTATCATGCTATATTGCAGACCGGTAACATTACTGGTGAGCTTTTTACCTTCATTCAACGCTTCTGTAACGGCTTCTCGGCTTTCCATGTTTTTCCTTTAAATTGCTCAGGAAAAGACCTGTCGGTCTCTTCATCGAACGATTTAGTCGGGGGAGCAGCGAAAATTCTGCCTCCCGGAAAGACTAGAGTCCTGTTACGTTTTCGGCTTGTGGGCCTTTTTCGCCTTCACCGATCTCGAAAGTGACTTTTTGACCCTCTTCCAGAGAAACACGGTCATAGCCGTTGCTGTTGATTTGACGAAAGTGCACGAATACATCTTTACCGCCGTTGTCTTGTTGGATAAATCCAAAACCTTTATCGCTGTTGAACCATTTAACTGTTCCATTTACTTGAGTTGCCATTGCAAATCCTTTGGTTGTGTATATGCTTCATTGCTGAAACATTCGAAAATATAAAGTGGAGAGTTCTTCAGGGTGAATAGTATTGCAAACGAAAGGTCTGTTAATAACAAGCAAGCTAAAGATGAAACTCTAAATCATCTTTCAATAGCAGTAGTATAGCTGAATAAACCGGAAATGTCTATAATATAAAATTATATTTTCAGATAGGCTTAAACTTTGTTCGAAAAAGGGAGAAAGGCAGAGCATCAGGACTCTGTCATTTGTGACCGACTGCCGGTCCGAACCACTCCATCACTCCCATGCCGATCTCGACGGCGATAAGGATGATGATGATCCACTCAAGAAACGAGCTGTGGTTATGGTTGGTCAGGTCCATGACCATGACAATATCGTCTTTGATGCTGTTAAGCTTGTACTCGACGATCTCGAAACGGTCTTTGAGATCAAGCGAATAGGCGAGGCTGTTATAGAGCCGTTCGGCGTCTTCATTGTCCCAGAGGATGTTCGGTTTGTCGAGCAGGAGCAGATCGATCAGCATATCGTGGCGGATCAGCACCAGCTGCTTCGCAAAGCGTGCAAGCGTACTGCGTTTGAAGATGGAATAGGTGTCTGATGTATCGACCAGATGGCGGCTTCGTTCGTAGTAGTCGGAGAGTTTCTGCTCGTAAAGCTCCAGCGCAACACTCTGCGAGATGACGTGAGCGATGATGATAAGGCTTATGCGGGAGTAAGCTTTCAGGGTGATCTTGTCGTTGTCAACGGTGAAGTTCACCGGCAGATCCGAATCGATATTTATAGGATAGTCCTGAAAGATACTGCTCTCCTGATAGTTTTCGGCCTCTTCTATGCCCAGTATTTCAAGGGTCTCGATAATCTTGACCTTAGGCCAGTTGATCATTGTCAGAACATTGAACTGGGTGTAGGTGAGCAGCGCCTTGTCTACCTCGGCATAATAGGTCGCTTCGATCCCTTTTTTAAAGGTAACGCCCAATGCCTCTTCGATATCACCGCGGGTAAAGGGCTTCGGCAGGTAAAAAGCAATGAGTTCCATCTGTTTTTTCATGAGTAACATTCCTTCAGTATCGTAACCGTGTTAGCTATTAGCTTAGCACGCTTTTGCTGTTTTGTCAGAGTAAAATGATGCTGGCCAGTCCGAGAAAGCTGAAAAAGCCGACAATATCGGTAACCGTGGTCAGCAGCACCGATGAGCCGATAGCCGGGTCGATCTCCGCTTTTTGCAGCAGGAGGGGTATGACCGTGCCGAAAAAACCGGCCGAAAAGAGGTTGATAACCATTGAGAGGGCGATGACCACCCCCAGCATCGGCATGGCAAACCATAACGCCGCGACCACGCCGATCGCCACGGCAAAGATAAACCCGTTCATCAGGGCAAGATAGACCTCCTTGATGACCGTCTCTCTCGCGTCGTCGCCGCTGATCTCGCCGAGCGCCATCTGGCGCACGGTGACTGTCAGCGTCTGGGTGCCGGCATTGCCGCCCATCGAAGCGACGATCGGCATCAGGATGGCCAGGGCCACGAGTGACTGCAGGGTCGCATCGAAGAGGCCGATGACCATCGACGCGGCGATGGCGGTGATAAGGTTGATGCCCAGCCAGAAGGCGCGGTGTTTTCCGATATGAAAGAGGCTCTCTTTCTGCTCGGCCTCTTCATTGACGCCGGCAAGGTGGTAGAGCTGTCCGGTCGCGCGCTCTTCGATGATATCGTAGATGTCATCGGAGGTGATGCGCCCGAGCAGTTTGCCTTTGGCATCAACGACGGGGACGACCCCCATGTCATAGTTGGATGCGATCTCGACGACATTCTGGATATCGTCCTTCGCATTGACGGTGATCGTGTTGACCCCCTCCCTGACCAGCTCCTCGTAGTAGACTTTCGGCCCCAGCAGGATCAAATCCTCTAGCGGGATGGAGCCCAGAAAGGTGTTCGTTCTCGTGATGACGTAGACCTG
>CAZNQJ010000095.1:0-6131 GCA_964575205.1 uncultured Campylobacterales bacterium
AGAAATAGATCGGTTTGCCGTTTCTGACAACATCACCGAAATATGATTTCGCATAACGTGCCTTGTCGCCCCATACATTACGGATCTGTGATGGCCAAGGACGGGTAATACAGAGCAGTCCCTGCTCTCCCGGCGCGGTTGGATGACCCAGGTCGTCTACGACCTCAGCCATTATTCCCGGCAGCGGGAATGTTGCACAGGCTGGTTTGATCGGTGTTGCACCCGGTAGAGGAGAGACAACGTGACCGCCTGTCTCTGTCTGCCAGTAGGTATCGACGATCGCACATTTAGAGTTACCGACCTCTTCGTAGTACCATTTCCATGCCGGCGGATCGATCGGCTCACCAACCGTACCAAGGACTTTCAATGATGAAAGGTCGTACTTAGACGGCTCATTTTCACCTGTTTTGTGTAATACGCGGATCGCTGTCGGTGCCGTATAAAACTGGTTGATTTTGTGTTCTTCTACCATTTTCCAAGGACGGCCCGCATCCGGGTATGTCGGTACACCCTCGAACATAACGGTTGTCGCACCCATAGCAAGCGGACCGTAAACGATGTAGCTGTGCCCCGTGATCCAGCCGATGTCCGCTGTACACCAGTAGGTGTCATTCTCTTTAACATCGAATACCCACTCCATCGTCATCTGTGCCCAAAGAATGTAGCCGGCAGTGTTGTGCTGAACACCTTTTGGCTTTCCTGTTGAACCTGATGTATAAAGAAGGAAAAGAGGGTCTTCTGAACCCATCGGTTCTGCGTCACAATAGTGGGATTCGTTATCGATCATCTCGTTATACGAGTAGTCACGACCTGCTACCCATTCGACATCTTCGCCGTTACGCTCAACCACCAAGACTTTGTTTACCGGTGTCTCGCCTACTAACGCTGCATCAACAACAGGTTTTAGCATATACGGCTTTCCTTTACGGAATGCACCGTCTGCCGTAATAACAAGTTTTGCTTCCGCATCTTCAATACGATCTCTTAGCGCTTCAGAAGAGAAACCGCCAAAAACGATAGAGTGGATAGCCCCTAAACGCGCACAAGCCAACATCGCGTATGCAGCTTCCGGGATCATCGGCATATAGATGACAACACGATCACCTTTTTTGACGTCGAACTCGTTTTTAAGCAGGTTAGCCATACGGTTGACACTTTGAGACAGTGAAAGATAGGTGATATACTGCTTGTCGCCTCTGTCACCCTCAAAGATGATCGCTGTCTTGTTTTTGCGCGCTTCGAGGTGACGGTCAATACACTGCACAGAGACATTTAACTCACCGCCCTCAAACCATTTTACAAACGGCGCTTCACTCTCATCTAAGATCGTGTCGTACGGTTTCGACCAGTTGATCTTTGCTTTGGCATAATGGTCCCAGAAACCTTCATAGTCTTCATGTGCCCAATCCTGCAGATCATGGTATTCACACATATTTTTAATACGTGCCTCTTTTGCAAAGGCTTTGTTCGGTTGGAATACTGGTTTTTTTACATCACTCATTGTCTCTCCTTAAATGTTTTTGAACGTGAGTTCTGGATAAAAGACTTGTCAATAAAGTCTCTTGTCCACAACTCACCTGAGTCTGTCTGTATTTAACAGTTTTAAATAGATCATTGCCGTCATGATCGCGTCGTTTACGGCATTGTGCTGACCCATGTTCGGTACATTCAAATCACGCAAGATTGTATCGAATCGCAAATCTATGTTTCCTTGGGGAATCAATTCGATTTTTTTATTAAAATAGAGACCAGATATCTCAATTTTGTTGTTTGGCAGTGTAATGCCGAGCCAGGGTTTCGTGTACTTCTCTATCATAGCCGTATCGAACTCCAGATAATAGCCTACAAGAGGCCTGGAACCGATAAACTTCAAAAAAGCGGCTATCCCTTTTTGCGGTTCAACGGCATCTTCCAGGTCACATGGGCGTATCTGATGAATGGTGATGCTCTTTTGTGAAATCTGCCGGGACGGTTTTAAAAAAAGCTCGAAGGTCTGTGATGTCAGGATCCTGTTGCCCTTGACCTTCACCGCACCGATAGAGAGTATCTCATCTTTTTTCGGGTCAAGGCCCGTCGTCTCCGTATCATAAACGACCACCTCGTCCCCGACGTAAGGATCAAACAGAAAGGCATATGCCTCATCTTTCAAACGGCCGCGATTGATCTTTTGTTTTATTGCCTCAAACATCTACACCACCATGTTCAAATGAAAATGGTAGGTCAGAAACTTTTTAAAGGTGTTGACCACCTTGAAGCTGTCTTTGAGAAGGTCGCGCTCCATCTTTTCGAGTTTCAACGGATTGATGAAATTCGCATGTTCGAGCATGTTCGGATGACGCAGCATCGATTTCAGGCGGATCCCCGACAATGTATCGAAGGCTTCGATCAGTTCGGTTGCGAATTTCTTGTCGAAGAGTCCCCGGTTGTTCAGCTCTTTGATACGCAAGATCGTGTTTGTCTGCGTAATATGATACTGCAGTGCCAGGGTCCTGATGCCGTGAACGATGGCAAAGGTCCCCCCTTTTTTCAGGTCGATCTCGTTGCCATGCGATTTTTCGACAATGAAGCCCGAAAAGATGCTCAATGGCGTTTCAAAACTGAGCGCGGCTTTGGCCATATGGGCCAAAATATCTTCACGCCCGGTAAAGCGCCTGTGCAGATACTCTGCCAGTTCGTCCAGCAGTTTTTTGTTGCCGCTGATGCACTCTGCATCCAGAAAGATGGAGAGTGTCTGCAAAGCGTTTTCATCGAAGCTCTCCACCCAGCTGTCAATGCGCTTTTTAAAAAGCGTGACACTGCCGCGCCACTGCGGGTTGTTGACCATGACCTGCCCCGGGCACTTCGGAAAACCAAGGCTCAGAAGATGCTGACTGAAGGTCTCCATATAGGGGACAAACGCTTCGGCATCGGCACTGTCGTCGATGATGAGCGCGTTGTCCTGATCCGTACGCAGAACCTGCTCACGCCGTCCCTCCGAACCCATGACAACCAGAGCCGCCTTCTCCCTAAGCGCTTCGGGAACCGTCAACTCATAGACCTTCTCGTACACTTTGGCGTTGATCTCGCTTACAAGCTTGGAGATCTAGCGGACCTTGACCCCTTTGGAAGTCAGTGATTGCACCAGGTACTACTGGTCTTTCTGAATCGCGCTCAGCTCTTCGATCGTTTCGGCTTTATTGACCTGAACGGCGATGAGATGCGAATGGTTGGCAAAATGGCTCAGCAGATCCAGCTGTTCCAGCACGCCGACGATCCTGCCTTCGTCCGTCACGGCTACCCGTTTGATGACATATTTTGTAAACAGCAGCAGTGCATTGAAGAGAAAATCGTTTTTGTCGATGGTGATCAGAGGATGGGTTGCGATCGTCTCTACGGCAGAGCTGAGCGGTGTCTCACCGATCAGCACTTTGTCGCGCAGATCGGTGTCGGTGATAATGCCGAAACCGTTTTGCCCCTCTACCAAAATCGCAGTGGCCTTCAGCTCTTTCATCTTTATAAGCGCTGTATTGATCGGCTCAAAACGCTCCACAATACACGCTTCGTGGACAAAGATATCGGAGACTCTTGCGATCATGAAAGGGGTCAGGTCGTTTTGCTGCTGGCGCTCCTTGAGCGACTGGTGTTTTGCAATAAAATCTTTCATGAAGTAGCTGCGGAAGGATTCATAGTCTTGTATGAGGTTTAAGAAAGTCTCTTTGGGCAGCAGATAGCAGATGAGATCTTCTTGAACCACAAACGTGGATTTGACATCGTTATAGATCAGGGCATTGGCGTCAAAACTGTCCAGTGCGGTGTAGACATTATGCAGTTCACCGTCGATCAGCTCGTTCACACTGCCTTTGATGATAATGTAGAGGTGCTGCGCCTCTACACGCGGCCCGATAAGGACCGTCTCATTCGGATAATAGGCGATATCCATCTGGGAACTCAACTGGGATATGACACGCTTGCTCAGCAGTTCAAACGGGTGAATAGAAGCAAGCAGCTGCTGCTGATCCAAAATACTCAATTCAGGTTCCTTTTATAATTGCTATACGGATCATTAAACCGGAGCTCTAATGATCCGACGCACCTTCGGCACCGATACCGGTCTGTGCACGGATATATTGCGCTTCGAAGGCCTCAATCTCTTTGGCCGCGCCTTCGCTTTTGTCGGTGATCGAGAAGAACCAGATACCGATAAAGGCGACACTCACAGAGAAGAGTGCCGGATATTTATACGGGAAGATCGCGGTCTCATTGCCCAGGATCTGTACCCAGACGATCGGACCGAGGATGACCAGCATGACTGCGGTTGCAAGTCCCAGAGAACCGCCGATCACCGCACCGCGGGTTGTCAGTTTTTTCCAGAACATCGACAGGAAGAGAATCGGGAAGTTTGCCGACGCCGCGATAGCGAAGGCAAGACCGACGACAAACGCGATGTTCTGTTTCTCAAACGCGATCCCCATAATAATAGCGATAATACCAAGCGCGACCGTCGCCATCTTGGAGACCTTCATCTCCGCCATGCCGTCGGCCTTGCCTTTTTTGATCACCGAAGCGTAAAGGTCATGCGAGATCGCCGAAGCGCCTGCCAATGTAAGACCCGAAACGACCGCAAGGATCGTTGCAAACGCGACCGCCGAGATAAAGCCCAGGAAGAAGTCGCCGCCCACGGCATGGGAGAGGTGGATCGCCGCCATGTTGTTACCGCCGAGAATCGGCGAACCGCCATCGACCGCCTGCTTCGCAAGGTCAAGGTACTCAGGGTTTTTAAAGACCATGACGATCGCACCGAAACCGATGATGAAGGTCAGGATATAGAAATACCCGATAAAACCGGTCGCATAGAAGACCGACTTGCGCGCCTCTTTCGCATCGCCGACCGTAAAGAAACGCATCAGGATATGCGGCAGACCCGCCGTACCGAACATCAGCGCGATCGCCAGAGAGATGGCCGAAACAGGGTCGCTGACCAGTCCGCCCGGGCTCATAATCTCGATCCCTTTCATCTCTGTTGCCGTTGCAAAGAGCGCGCCGAAGCTGAAGTCATAGTGGGCCATCACCGCAACCGCCATAAAGGTCGCACCCGAAAGCAGCAGGAAGGCCTTGATGATCTGAACCCAGGTCGTCGCCAGCATACCGCCGAAGACGACATAAAGGATCATCAGCACGCCGACCAGGATCACCGCGACCTCATATTGAAGACCGAAAAGAAGCTGGATCAGTTTGCCCGAACCGACCATCTGTGCGATCAGGTACAAAATAACCGTAGCGATAGAACCGGAAGCCGCCAGTGAACGGATCGGTGTCTGACGCAGACGGTAGGATGCGACGTCCGCAAAGGTGTATTTACCCAGGTTACGAAGCTGTTCTGCAACAAGGAACAAAATGATCGGCCAGCCGACCAGGAATCCGATCGAGTAGATCAGACCGTCATAGCCTTTCATGTAGACCAGACCCGAAATTCCCAGGAATGATGCCGCAGACATATAGTCACCCGCGATCGCCATACCGTTCTGAAAACCGGTAATACCGCCGCCGGCGGTATAGAAATCTTTTGCCGTCTTGGTACGTTTTGCCGCCCAGTAGGTGATCCCCAACGTACCGCTGACGAAAAGCAGGAACATAACGATCGCCGACATATTGAGCGCCTGTTTTTCAACCTCGCCCTCTAAAGCACCCGAGGCAAATAACATTGCCGCCGATAGACCCATAAATATAAGAATACGACCCAACATTATTCACTCTCCTTTGCTTTTTCTTTGATCTTGGCCGTCAGTGCGTCAAACTCTGTGTTCGCGCGTCTGACGTAGATGCCTGTCAATGCAAAAGCAAAGACGATAATAGCCATACCGACCGGGATACCCACCGTTGTGACGGTATCGTCGCCAAGCGGTGTTCCCAGTGCGCTCGGATCGAAGGCTATGGTTAAAATAAATGCGAAGTAGACGACCAGCATCGCTATCGTCAGCGTCCATGCGAATTTCGAACGCTTGGCCACCAGCTCCTGAAAGTTCGGATCGCTCTTAATCGCTTCCACCTGTTCTTTTCTCATCAAGACTCCCTTTTAATTCTATATTGTTGCCAACTATACTTAAGGGCACCTCTATAAACCCAAGTCCGCCTCAGCGATAGAGAGAAGTTCA
>CAZNQJ010000096.1:0-6108 GCA_964575205.1 uncultured Campylobacterales bacterium
CAATACCGGAAGAAGCTCCGGAAGTAATTCATGCAAATTCTTGTATTTAGGTATCTCTTGCATTGTACCGCCCTTGTTTTTTTTTATAATATTACACAATCGGATAAAGAGAGATTAAGCGGATAAATTTAAATCGATTTTTTATCTTCCTAAGCATATGTGTCTATAATACAGTTTACTTTTGCAAGGTGAGAAACATTTTTATGAAAATCTGTACGCTTTTTTTTGCACTGTTTATGGCAACGCTGGGTGCCGGAGCCGAAATACTGGTCGGAGCGCAGGAGCTTAATACCTACCTGCCGCTCATCAAAGAGAGGCGTGTCGCTCTGGTGGTCAACCACTCCTCCGTCGTCGATTCCACACATCTGGTCGATCTGCTGCTGGAGAACAATGTCACCGTTACAACGATCTTTGCCCCCGAGCACGGCTTCCGCGGTGCAGCCGATGCCGGTGAACACCTTGCAAACGGGGTTGACGGCAAAAGCGGGCTGTCCATCGTCTCACTCTACGGCAGCCATAAAAAACCGACCGCCGCCGATCTCAAAGACGTCAACACGCTTCTCTTCGACATCCAGGATGTCGGGGTGCGTTTTTACACCTACCTCTCGACGCTGCACTACGTGATGGAAGCCGCCGCCGAGAACAATATCCCGCTCATCGTGCTGGACCGTCCGAACCCGAACGGAAATCGCATCGACGGACCTCTCTTGAAAAAAGCGTACCGCTCTTTCGTGGGACTGCACCCCGTGCCGGTTCTTTACGGCATGACCATAGGCGAGTACGCGCTGATGATCAACGGTGAAGGGTGGCTCAAAGGCGGCATCAGGGCCGATCTGAAGGTTATCCGATTGCAGAACTACAGCCACAGCGATTTCTACCATCTCCCGATAAAGCCCTCGCCGAACCTTCCCAATGATCTCTCCATCGCCCTCTACCCTTCGCTGGCGCTTTTCGAGGGGACGGTCTTCTCCGCAGGGCGCGGCACGTCAAAACAGTTTCAGCTCTACGGGGCGCCGGGCTACGTCAAGCATGCTTTCACCTTTGTCCCGCTACCGCGTGAGGGGGCAAAGCACCCCAAGCACAGGGGCGAACGCTGTTACGGCGTTGACCTGAGCAGTGCAGAGCTGCAGAGAGTCCGGGCCTCGCAGAAGATGAGCCTCAGCTACCTGCTCGACGCCTACCGTAATTACACCGACAAAGAGGGCTTTTTCCTGAAGAACAACTTTTTCGACCGTCTGGCGGGGAGCGGCGAACTGCGTCTGCAGCTGCTTGCCGGCAAAAGTGAAAAAGAGATCCGTGCAGGCTGGGAAGCCGATCTTGATGAATTCAAGAAGACACGTGCCAAATATCTTTTGTATCCGTAGCGCTAATGCGCTAAAATAAGCGACTTTAAACTTCCAGGGAGAGAGATGAACTCAAGCTTTGCCACCGTCGACTGGATCATCTTTGCTTCGTACTTCGGTGTGCTCATCGTCAGTTCCGTTCTTCTGAGCCGCGGCAAGATACTGAACTCACGCGACTATTTTGTCGGCGGCAACAGCATGCCGATGTGGGCCGTGGCGATCTCTGTTCTGGCGACCAGCCAGTCGGCCGCGACATTTCTGGGCGGGCCGGAGTATGCCTTCCGGCATGATCTCACCTTTTTGGGCTTCTACCTCTCCGCCTTTCTCGGGGTCCTCTTCGTCGCCAAGGTACTGATTCCCAGGTTTTACGCCATCAAGGCGGTGACGGTCTATGAGCTTCTTGACCAGCGCTACGGCGCGTCGGCCAAGAAAAATGCCGGGGTGATGTTTCTCGTAGGGCGCCTCTTTGCCAGCGGGGCGCGCCTCTATATCGGGGCCCTGGCCATCTCGATGATCCTCTTTATGGACATCGCCGCGTTTCATGTGGCTCTATCGATAACTATTCTGGTCGTCGGCGCCCTGGCCTACACCTATTTCGGCGGGGTCAAATCGGTTATCTACAGCGATGTCATTCAGGCCGTGACCTACATCGCCGCCGCGCTGGTCGTGCTCTTCTACCTCTACTATGCGCTTCACAGCGACTTTTCGACCGTCCTCAATACCTTGGCAGCCGACGGCAAACTTCGGCTGCTGGACTTTAAACCGGACTTCTCAGCGGCAGGCAGCTTCAACGTCTGGGGGCTGATGAGCGGCTGGCTGCTGCTCAATATCGCGGCCTACGGGCTTGACCAGGATATGACGCAGCGGGTGCTCTCGTGCAGGGACAAAAAAGAGGGCGAGCGCGCCATCGTTTTCTCGGTGCTGATGACGATCCCCGTCGTCATTGTCTTTCTGCTCATCGGGCTGCTGCTCTATCTCTTCTACGAGCACCCTGAACTCTCGGGTTTCAGCGCAGCGGTCGATCAGCAGTTCGAGGGGCAGAAGATCACGATATTGATGTACTATATCCTCAACGAGATGCCCGAAGGGGTGCGCGGTTTTGTGACGGTAGGCGCCATCGCGGCCGCACTCTCAAGCACAAACTCCGTTCTCGGGGCGATGTCCTCTGTCGCTGTCGAAGATCTCTACAAGCCGTGGAGACTGAAGCGCGGCGGCGTCAACGAGATCCATTTCGTCAAGGCAGCCAGGGCGGGCGTACTGCTTTTCGCGCTGCTGCTCTCGGTCATGGCGATGGTCAGCTACTACTGGCAGCGCTACACGGACCTGCCGCTGCTGAGCTTCGCGCTGGGGGTGATGGCCTTTGCCTATTCGGGGCTTTTGGGTGTCTACTTCTCCGCAGTCTTTACCGGCCGCGGCAGTGCCAAAAGCGTTCTCTTCGGCCTGATCGGCGGCTTTGCGACGGTGCTGCTGCTGCAGCCTTATCTGCTGGGAGTGATCACCGATTTCGAACTCGGTTTTGCCTGGCAGATCGTCATCGGCACCTTGGTGTCGTTTGCCATTGTCCAGTTGGGCGCTAAATCAGAAAGAGAAAAATCAGGAGAACGCCATGCATAGATCATACGAATCCGGTAAAGAACTCTATATCGGTTTGATGTCGGGCACCAGTATGGACGGAGTGGATGCGGCGCTCTGCGAGGTCGATGAAACGCGCTGCAAACTCGTCGCGTCCCTGGAATACCCGTTTCCTCCCGCCCTCAAAGAGAAGATTCTGGGGATGCTTGAGAGCCCGACTTCACTTGCGGATGTCGGAGAGACAGGGCATCGCCTCGGCATACTCTTCAGCGAGGCGGTGAATGCGCTTTTGGCGCAGGAAAACGTCGAAGCGCGGGAGATCAGAGCCATCGGCTCGCACGGGCAGACGCTGTGGCATCAACCTTATGGTGATATGCCTTTCAGCATGCAGCTGGGTGATGCCAACGTTATTGCCGCACGGACACATATCGACGTTGTGAGCGATTTTAGAGGCAAAGATATCGCCTTGGGCGGAGAAGGGGCCCCGTTTGCGCCGGTGTTCCACCGGTTCCTGTTCGACTGCCTTGCAAAAAAGATCGGCGTCCTGAACATCGGCGGCATGGCAAATCTCTCGGTTCTTGGGGAGAGGCTTATCGGTTTTGACACGGGGCCGGGCAATGTACTGATGGACCTGTGGATCGGGAAACAGAGAGGATATGCGTTTGACAGTAACGGTGCCTGGGCAGAAGAGGGCCGTGTCAACCGGGCGCTTCTGGAGGCGATGCTCTCTGAACCCTATTTTGCGAAAGCGGCCCCGAAAAGTACGGGCCGCGAGCTTTTTAACGAGATGTGGCTGAATGCCCGCCTGCGAAGCCACCAGGAGGTCTCTCCCGAAGATGTGCAGGCCACCTTGCTGGAACTCACGGTGCAGTCGGCTGCCGATGCAGCCAGAAGGTATGGCCTTGAGCATCTGCTGGTCTGCGGCGGCGGCGTAAAGAACAGCTTTTTAATGCACCGTCTTGCGGAGGAGCTTGAAGAGACAGCGGTCAATTCGACCGATGCTTACGGCGTCGACAGCGATCAGGTGGAGGCGATGCTTTTTGCCTGGCTGGCCTATAAACGCCTCAACAGCGAACCGGTCGAACTCAGCAGCGTCACCGGGGCAAAACACAACGGTATTTTGGGAGGGGTCTATGCAAAAGATTGAGGCGTGGCTGGAGAGGACAGCCTATAAAGATTTCAGTATAGAGGCGGCGTCGGCCGACGCGAGTTTCCGCCGCTATTTTCGTCTGAACAGGGGTGGCGAGAGCTATATTCTGATGGACGCCTCGCTGGAAAAAGCCTCGCTCGCGCCCTTTGTCGACATCACCAAACGCCTGCTCGACGTTGATGTCCGTGCACCGAAGATCCTGGCGCAGGACCTTGAGGAGGGCTTTCTTATCCTTGACGATTTCGGCAGCACCAACTACCTTGATGTCCTGAACGAGCAGAACTTCAAGATCCTCTACACCAAAGCGATGGAGGAGATAGTCAAGATGCAAAAGGGCAAGACGGCAGGCCTGCCGCTCTATGACAAGGCCTTTTTGCACGTTGAGATGGACCTGATGAAAAGATGGTTCCTCGAGCAGTACGTCAAGCTGCCGCTGAGCCGTGAAGACGAAGCGGCCATCGAAACCGCGCTCGACGCCATCAGCGAGGCGGTCCTCTCGCAGCCGCAGGGGGTCTTTGTCCACCGCGACTACCACTCGCGCAACATCATGCTGACCCCCGAAGACGAGATCGGGGTCATCGACTACCAGGACGCGATGAACGGCGCGATCACCTACGACCTGGTCTCGCTGCTCAAAGACCTCTACATCGAGTACCCGCCCGAAGAGGTGGAGGCCCTGGCTTTGACCTTCAGGGAGATGCTCGGCCTGGACGCCGACGATGCGACCTTTATGAAGTGGTTCGATTTCATGGGACTGCAGCGCCACATCAAGGTGCTGGGTATCTTTGCCCGTCTCTATCTGCGTGACGGCAAGGACGGCTACCTGAAAGACCTGCCGCTGACGCTTAAATACACCATCGAGGCGGCGCAGAAATACAAAGAGACGCAGGCGCTTGCCCGACTGCTCAAGCGGGTTGTCCTGCCATGAAAGCGGTACGCCTTCTCTTCCCGCCAGAGGGCGAGGCTTTAGTGAAAGGAGTTGAGAACGGGCTTTGCCCGTTCTCAAGAAGATGATCATGAAAAAGGCGATGATATTGGCGGCGGGGCTCGGCAACCGCATGCGTCCGCTGACCGACCATATACCGAAACCGCTGCTCGAGGTGGCCGGAAAGCCGCTTATCGTCTACCTGATCGAAAAGCTGGCTGCGGCCGGGTTCGAGGAGATCATCATCAACATCGCCCACCTCGGCTTTATGATCCCCGAAGCGCTGGGCGACGGCTCGAAGTGGGGCGTCAGGATCATCTACTCCGACGAACAGGAAGAGGGGGCACTCGAGAGCGCGGGCGGCATCGTCAAAGCATTGCCGCTGCTGGGGAGTGAACCCTTTCTGGTGGTCAACGGCGACGTTTGGTGCGACTACCGTTTCGATGCCGGGTTTGACCTCAAAGACGATCTTGCGCATCTTGTCCTGGTCAACAACCCTGACCATAACAGCAAGGGCGATTTTGCACTCAGCCGCGGGCGTCTCTTCAATGCGAATGAGGGCAGATACACCTTCTCAGGTATCGGCTACTACTCGCCAAAGCTCTTTGAAAAACTCCCCTACGGCAAGCGCCCTTTGGCGCCGCTGTTGCTCGAAGCAATAGAAGCTGGCAGGGTCGGCGGGGAACTTTACGGCGGGGAGTGGCGCGACATCGGCACACCGCAACGGCTGGCCGGGGTGAATAGGGATTTCAGCGACCGTTAGATGCTCTCTGGTTCTCTGTTCGAGACGATAAAGTGCCGGGAAGATCAGGGAAAAGGAGAGCTCTCACTCCTCCTCTTTTTTCTCTGTTTTTTGACCGAAGGTCGCCAACAGACCTTTTAGCAATAATGCGTTTTCACTGTCAGAGAATTTTGCTTCGGGGTGGGGAATAACGTAAAACCAAGGCGGCATCTCCCCCTCTTTCACCTCTTTGACCGATTCATCTCCCTCATTTTCTTTCTGAATGCCCCAGACAGAGATATTGAACTTTTCCCGCCCTTCGTTTACATCGTATTGTACCAGCCATGATACCGGAGCAACATTGCTGTACCAGGGCCATTTTGTTTCGTTGCTGTGG
>CAZNQJ010000097.1:0-6094 GCA_964575205.1 uncultured Campylobacterales bacterium
GGACGAGGGTGTGCAGAAGATCACGATGGGGGTCGGGCGCCTCTGGACGCCGACCGACCTCTTCAACCCCAAAAACAGCTTCGCTCTGGAGCCTGACGAGCTCTTCGGCGTGTTTGCAGCGGTCTATGCCTATTCGCCCTCGCAGCTGAGTACCCTCCGCGGGATCGTCTCGATGAAAGAGGACCGCAGCTACAAGTATGCCGCCGGCTACAAGGCCTTTTTGGAGGGGGCCGATCTCGGTCTGAACGTGATCAAGAGCGATCAGACGACGATGCTGGGCTATGAGGCGGAGGGGAACTTCTTTGACACGGGGGCCGAGTGGCGCAGCGAAGGGGGCTATTTCAAAAACACGACCCAATGCTGGCCGACGATCGCGCCCTGCACACAAGGAGAACTCAGCAGCGAGTTTTTTCAGGCGATAGCCGGATTCGACTACGGGTTTGAAAACGGCATTACCTGGACCGTTGAAGGCTACTACAGCTCCGAGACCTTCAGCTATGAGCAGATCATCGGCTACTACAACAGCGAGATACTGAACAACATGGTGCAGTCGCATGGTTACCTCGGTACCTCGCTGGCGTATGACTTCAATCTCTTCCTGGGCGGATCGCTGTTGTACATCGAGAGTCTGAACACCCACAGCAGCCGCTTCGTCGTCCCCTCTCTGACCTACACCCTCAATGATCACAACATCTTCTCTATAAACGCCATGCTCAACAGCGGCAGCGCCCTAAGCGAGTTCGGTGCCTTCGGCAACACCTTTTTTCTCAAATGGCAGCTAAGCTTTTAAGGATAACTATAAGCCAGTATAATATTTTTAGTTATCTTTAATGGGGTCTCGCTTATGATAAAGAATGTGCTTATATAAAACTCTTTTATAAAAAGAATTGATATGTCGTTGCAAAAGTTCCATGTTGTTTTTGTCCTTGTTGCACTTGCCGGCATCATTCTATTGTCTTTTTCCATCGACCACCTTCTTCAGGAAAATATCGATATCAATGTCGAAAACAGCATCCAGAACGACTCCATCGAGATAAGCGAACGGCTCCGGAACAATTACGACGTTGTCGAACAAAAATTTTCCAGGCATAAAAAGTCGAATCTGAGAAAACTGCAGGAGGTTGCCGACTATCTCGCGGCGCATCCGGACGACAAAGAGCTCTACGCCATTGCGGCAACGATCAATACCTATGTCGTTGACGGCTATTATGAGATCTATGTCATCAATGACAATAAGGTGATCGAAACAAGTACAAGACGTGCCGATATCGGCTTTGATTTTAAAAAACATCCGTTATATGTGCAGATACTCGATCGGCTTAAAGCGGGCATCCAGGCTTATGAGATATCTGTTCCCTCCATTGAGAATCAGGCCATGAATCTGGAACAGTACTACTTTGTCCGGGGGAAGGGGAACTACTGGGTTGAGATAGGTTACGTCCTTCCTCTCGCCGACTATGTGAAGAGAAATCTTGCAAGCCTGTACAAGGTCTATCCGTCCCTCTCCAGACTGGATCTCTTCATCCTCACGCCCGAATATGTCCAGCATATCAACGGCGAAAAAAGTCAGGAAGAGACCTTTTCCATGTTCGCGAACGACAACCGGAGCAAGTCGATGATCATGAAGGACCTTGGCCTTGAGAAAGATCCTTCATCTACAGATTTTCAGACGATCACATCGGCGCTTCAGAAAAAGAACATCGTCTTTCTGCCCAAGAATAAAGAGCTGCAAACGGTCTACTCTCTGATAGAGAATGATCTCGGAAACAGTGCCGGCAACTTTCAGCTGATCGCCAAAATAGAGTTCAATACGGATTATCACCACAGCGAATATTTTCAGCTCAAGAACCTGCTTCATATCTTTACACTCTTCGTCTTTGTTTTTACCCTCTTGAGTTTCACATTGATGTACTATGCGGTTATCCGCAAGATCACCGATATCACGGTGCAGATGAAAAAAGACGAACCTATCGTGCTTAAAGGGCATCTCTTCAGCGAGTTTCATTTTCTTATACTGCGCTACAACACCTTTTTGCTGCAGTGGAAAGAGGAGGTCAAGCGCCTCAACGAGATCACCATGCTCGATGAGATGACGAAGTCGTTCAACCGCCGTTATTTCAACCAGAAGGTGCAGAAACAGATCGATCTTTTCAGGCGCTATGGCCATGCGTTTTCAATGATCATGTTTGACGTTGACGACTTCAAGAACATCAATGATATACACGGGCATGACAAGGGCGATTATATCCTCAAAGCTATCGTCAACGACGTTAAACACCAGATACGCAGCAGTGACGTCGTATGCCGGATCGGCGGCGAGGAGTTTGCCGTCATTCTGCCGGAGACAAAGCTGGATGAGGCCTGCCGCGTAGCGGAAAAGATCAGAATTGCGGTCGAGTCGCAGTCATACATTCCGAATCAGCAGGTGACGATCAGCCTCGGCGTCGATACATTTAAAGAACAGTATGATTTCAACATCTTCTACAAGGCCGTCGACAGCTTCCTGTACAAGTCGAAAAATAACGGCAAAAACTGTGTTCACGGCAACTGCAAAGAGGCAACCGAAACGGAACCGCATCACGAGGGTTAAAGGCAATATCTAAGCGCTGCTTTACACTTTCTTGCGCATAATTCGGACTTCAAAGATCATAATCAAACCTAAAGTTGCTGCTATCGACAAACGACGAAAAACTACCCCCTCTCTGCTGTTCATACTGCTCAAAGAGAGCGCGATCATTTTAGGCATCTATGCCCTGGGGGAAGCCCTGGCCGGCCTGCTGGAGACAAAGTTTCCCGGCAGCGTCATCGCGATGCTGCTGCTTCTGTCGGCCCTGCATCTGAGATGGGTCAAGGTCGACGATATCCGCTACATCTCCTCGTTTCTGCTGGGCTATATGCCGCTCTTTTTCATTCCGGCGGGGGTCAGCGTGATGGTGGGCTATACCCTGATGGAGGGTTTCTATATTCAGATCATCGCGCTGACGCTTGTTTCGACCCTGCTGGTCATGGCCGTGACGGGTCGTCTGGTGCAGTACCTGCTAAAGAGAGAAAAACCGTGATGCAGAGCCTGCTGAGTTCGCCCCTTTTCGGTCTGCTGCTGACCGTTGCTGCCGGTGCATTGGGTCTCTACATCAAAACCAAGAGCTCCTGGCGTCTTTTCAACCCCATGCTTTTCAGCATGCTGCTCATCATCGCGCTCCTGCTGCTGCTCAAGATCCCCTATGCCGATTACCGCTCCGGCGGCGACCTGATCCTGAAGATGCTCGGCCCCATCACGGTGGTGCTGGCCGTACCGCTCTATCAGCACCACGACAAGCTTCGCCGCCACGCTGCCGCGATACTGCTGGGCGTGGCGTTCGGCTCTCTCTCGGCGCTTCTTTCGGTCTACCTCTTTGCCTGGGTGGCGGGGCTTGATCTGACCGTGCTCAAATCGCTGCTGCCGCGTTCCATCACAACGCCCATCGGTATCGCCGCCTCCGAGATGCTCGAGGGCCTCGTCGGTCTGACCGTCCTCTCCATCGTCATCACGGGCACCTTCGGCGCGATCGCTGCCGACTGGGTCTTCAAGCTCTTCAAGATCAGCGACCCCATCGCCAAAGGGGTGGCGCTCGGCACAAGCGCCCACGCCATCGGTACGGGCAAAGCCTTCGAGTACGGAAAAGTGGAGGGGGCCATGAGCGGCCTCTCCATCGCCATCGCCGGCGTCAGCACCATACTCTGGCTCTTTCTGTTCCAGTTGCTGGGGCTGGTCTAAGCCCGGCTTTTTCCGTTAAAGGGTCTCGCGCAGACACTCCGCAATGATCTGAATCCCCTTTTGCATCTGTTCAGGGGTCGCATGGCTGAAGTTGAAGCGTATTTCGTCGCTGCCGCCCTCTTCGGGATAGAACTCGGCGCCGGGGACGAAGACGACGTCGCGCTCGAGGCAGCGGCGCACCAGTGCCTTGGTATCGACGCCGGGGATCCTGCCGTAGATGAACATACCGCCGCGCGGCATGTTGAACTCGAACTCCGGCAAAAGAGCAAGCAGGGTCTCAGCCATCACATTTTTTTTCGCTTCGTAGCTGCGGCGTATCTCGGCGATGTGGGCGTCTACGCCGTTGGCATCCCAGTAGGCGTCGATGATGCGCTGGTCCAGGCTCGACGTGTGCAGGTCCAGGGCCTCCTTGATCGGAAGGATGCGGCGGATATTGGCTTCGCTCGCGCGGACCCAGCCGACCCGCAGTCCCGGAACGAGGATCTTCGAGAAGGAGCCGAGGTGGAAACTCTCCTGCGGCATGGCGGCGCTGATGGCGGGCATGCTTCGGCCGAAATAGAGCTCGCTGTAGGCGGCATCCTCGATCAGCAGCGCTCCGGTCTCCTGCATCGCTTGTGCGACCGCGTTTCGTTTTTCAATGCTGTAGCTTACTCCCGTCGGATTCTGGAAATCGGGAATGAGATAGGCCGCGCGGGTCACCGCAATGCTCTTTCTGAAAGCGTCCATGTCGACACCGTCGGCTTCGAGCGCCACGCCGTCGGTTGTTACGCCGGCCAGCCTGAAGGCGCTGAGGGCGCCGAGGTAGGCGGGCAGCTCCACCGTCACTCCTTTGTGCAGTACGCTCATGGCGATCAGGTTGATGGCCTGCTGGGAACCGGTGGTGATCAGGATCTCCTCGGCATGGGTCGCAAAGCCTGCGTCGCTGTAGCGCCTGGCGATCTTTTCCCTGAGCGGACCGTAGCCCTGGGACGCCGAGTACTGCAGGGCCGAGGCCTCCTGCAGGGCGGTGTCGGCGGCACGGCGAAAGGCCTCGAGCGGAAAGAGCGCGGCGTCGGGAAGTCCCCCGGCGAACGAGATGGAGTCTTTGGTGATGACATCCAGGATCTCCCGGATGAATGAGCGTTTCATGATCTCTCCTTGTTTGGGAGGAATTATAGGGTGTATTCGTATTTTTTTCTTCAATATATCTTGCAAAAAAGTTTGCAGATCTTGCTAAAATACGGTTATGAAAACAGAGACCCGCCAGCACCATGCCCAGATCGTCAATGATGCGCTCTATTACATCTACCGTCACATCGACACGCCGATCACCCTTGAGCTGCTTGCCGGGCAGAACCTTACCAGCACCTACCACTTTCACCGCATCTTCAAAGAGCAGACCGGCCGCAACTTCTACGACACCCTCCAGTCGATCCGCCTGCAGAAGGCGGCCAACCTTCTCATCGCCAACCGCGGGGTGAAGGTCTCGCAGATCGCGCAGCAGTGCGGCTACAGCACCCATACCGCCTTTATACGCGCATTCGCCCAGCGCTACGGTGTGACGCCGACACGCTGGCGGCAGGGCTATTACCGGGAGTTCTCCAAAAAGAACATCCGGCTCTCCGACAACACGCCCCGGATCGCTTCGGATTTTTCCGGCCTCAAACCGACCATCCTCAAGACGGCGGCGATCCCTGTCGCCTACATGCGCCACCGCGGCTACAACCGCTCCATACGCGAGGTGTGGCAGCGGCTGCATGCTTTTGCGATCGAACAGGGCCTGGAAAATGCCGTCCAGATCGGCCTGCACCACGACAACCCCTCCATCACGCCGCTCAACGACTGCGCCTATGTCGCCGCGATACAGGTGGCGCCCGGCTTCAAACCCTCCGGCTCCGTCTCGACCTTCGTCATTCCCCCGTCGCTCTGCGCGCGTTTCAGCGTGCAGGGGCGCTACGGCGAGGTGCCGAACCTGATCCGCCATATCTACCACACCTGGCTTCCCGGCAGCGGCTACGAGGCGAAGACGCTGCCGCCCTACGTCATCTACCACAAGAACCACTTCCTCAGCAGCGACGAACGGTTTGAGCTTGACTTCTACCTTCCGATCACTGTCGTCTAGTCTGAAGCGGCCGGTAAGGTGTCCGGCTCTGTCAATGATGACCGTTTAAAAGAGTTCTGCCTACGGCCTGATGATCTAAAACCGCAGATGATGCTCGAAGAGATAGCGAGTTTCATGCATTTCGAAGACGGCGACGTCATCATGGGCGGCATGCGCAAAGGGGTCGCCGCCTTCAATGTCGGCGACCGTTTTGTCGGGCGTGCCTATTTGAGGGAGAGGGTGCTTGTCGAAAAAGAGCG
>CAZNQJ010000098.1:0-4147 GCA_964575205.1 uncultured Campylobacterales bacterium
ATAGTAAATTTTAAAAGTCGAGTCCCAAGTCCTTTATTTTGATACTTTGGTTTCACAAGAAAATTTATAATATTTGCCCTGTCTTTCCTGTCTTTAATAACTATAGCGAAAGCAATGATATTTCCTTTAATCGAGCTTTTCTTTACTTTAAAGAAGAGAACCTCGATATTATCAGGCACATGCGGCACAACGCGCTCCCTTTTGCACTGGAAGTTGCCGATCTGAGCGAAGTCGTCTTTGCCCACAATCTGGGCGCAAAATATATTCTTGTTAATGAGCCTCTGGCGAAACCGGCACAAAAGGTGGCGGAGAACTATCTTTTTGATGCCAAGATCCTCTTCCGGCTTGAGAACATCTCTGAACTTGAAGAGAAGATCATCGAAGGGATCGACGGGGTGATCTTTCCCGAAGCGATTGTGAAAATAAGCGGTTAAAATGCGTCTTCTTCTGCTGGCACTGCTGCTCTTTTCCTTCAGCGGCTGTTCAACCCGTTCTGCAGCTATGACCCCCGCATCGGGCAGCTCTCAGATCATCTACAGCGATCTCGACAAGCTCTACCCCTACCACAACGAATGGCATCTGACCCCCTACAAATTCGGCGGCTTCGGTCCCAACGGAATCGACTGCTCGGCCTTTGTACAGAGAACCTACAAAGATCTTTTCCATATAACCCTGCCCCGGACCACCAGAGAGCTGGCCCATTATGGAAAAAAGATGCCGCGAAACCAGATCCGCACCAGCGACCTTGTCTTTTTCAAAACAGGCTACAACAGCCGCCATGTCGGTATCTATCTCAAAGACGGCGACTTTATGCATGCCTCTTCAAAATACGGTATTATCATCTCCAATATGAATGATCCCTACTGGCATAAACATTACTGGATGACACGGAGAGTGAAATAAGCGTTTTGTGAAACGCATCATGAATGAAACGGGACAAAACTTCACGCCCTGGCTTGGCCAAACGTTAAATCGAACCTTTTATCGGCTCAGACAACTTCGCGCTTGATTTTCGGATGCAGCCCCGCGAGGATCTCATAGCCGATCGTTCCCGCCGCTTCGGCATAGCGGTTGGCATCATCAAAGATCAGCAGTTCGTCTCTCTCCCCGGTATAGGAGCTGTTGTCCATAGAGATGCGGCCGAACAGCTTTTCGCCCTCGGGTGTTTCGTAGTTGTTTGAAGCCGCCCGCTGCAGACCGTCGGCATAACCGACATCATAGGTCGAGACCACCGTCTCTTCCTCAGCCCTGAACGTTGCGTTGTATCCGATGTGCTCGCCTTTTCGGATTCTCCGTGTGGCTATTTTTTTCGCTTTCAATGCCAGCACCGGTTTCAGGTCCGGCTGCTCAAGCGTCGGTGCCATCTCCAGGCAGCCGTAGGCTGCGATCCCTACGCGTACCAGATCCTCGTCAAAAACTTTGAAACGAAAGGCCGAAGCCGAATTTGCCGAGTGAAACCGCGGGGTCCCAAAACCCAGTTCTGCTTGCAGTGCCAAGACCTGCGACTTCACTTTTTCAAAGTTTTTCCGCTGCCAGAACCACTCGGTACTCAAGACATCCGCACTGCGGTTGTGGGTAAAGACCCCCTTTAGCACAAGCCCTTTTTCAATGATCTTTGCCAGTGCCGCTTCCACTTCATCCATAGCGACGCCGTTGCGGTGCATCCCCGTATCGACTTTCAGTTCGACGCGGCACCCCCGCGGCATCTTCTCTATCTGTGACAGCGAATTGACCGCAAAATACATCTTTTCGTCAACCGCATACTCCTGGCCTCCAAGGATCAGGATCCGCTCAAAATAGCGCTTTATCTCCTGCGCTTCGGCCACATTATGCACCACGGCATCTTTCACACCGTATTCATGCGCCAGTTCGGCCATCTCGATAAGCCCGTGGCCGTAGGCGTTATCTTTAAGCACTACGGCAATTTTAGAGACACCACCAACTTTTTGTGCGATAATGTCAAGATTATGAAAATAGGCCTTGCGGCTGAGTAGAATAAATGCCATGCGTGATTATAACGAGGAAAATGTAAAATGACGGGTACCCCAGCAACACACAACAGCAAACCGGCCGGAGATATCCCGGCACTGCGCCTTCCGGCCGAATTCGAAGAGCAGTCATTCGTCCAGCTGATCTTCCCCCATGCAGACAGCGACTGGGCCCCCTATCTGGAAGAGGCCTCGCAGACATTTGTCAACATCGCCACGGCTATCGCCCGTTTTGAACGGTGTCTGGTCATCTGCGACGATATCGACAGGGTAAAATCCTGTTTTCCTGCGACAGAGAACATCGACTTTATCGAGTGCGACACGAACGACACCTGGGCAAGGGACTGCAGCGGTATTACGGTACTTGAAAACTCGGAACCGACGGTGATCGACTTTACCTTTACCGGCTGGGGCAACAAGTTTGATGCCTCTCTCGACAACGCGATGACCGCCAAAATTGCCGACTGTTACGGTGCCGGCTACAGAAAAGAGCGCCTTATTCTCGAAGGTGGGGCTATCGAATCCAACGGTGAAGGGCTGCTGCTGACGACGAGCGAGTGCCTTCTCAACCCGAACCGCAACACCAAGCTGACGCAGAAGTTCGAGATGGAGAATATTTTAAAGGAGAACTTCGCAATAGAGAAAGTTTTATGGCTGGACCACGGCTATCTGGCCGGTGACGATACCGACAGCCATATCGACACCCTGGCACGCTTTGCTGACAGAGAGACGATTCTCTATGTGCAGTGCAGCGATGAAGAGGACGAGCACTTCGAGGCCCTCTCCCAGATGGAGAGAGAGCTTCAGGCACTAAGGGACCTTGAGGGCAAGCCCTTCAGACTGATCGCCCTGCCGATGACAGACCCCCTATACTACGACGACGAAAGACTTCCGGCGACCTATGCCAATTTCCTGATCATCAACGGTGCGGTGATCGTCCCGACCTACAGCGACCGCCATGACAAAGCGGCAGTGGCAGCAATTCAAAAGGCGTTTCCGGAAAGGGAGATCATCGGGGTGGAGTGCTCCGTACTGGTCCGTCAGCACGGCTCGCTGCACTGCGTGACGATGCAGTTTCCCGAAGCGGTTACCCTGCAGCTTTCGTAACTGCCGGCGGCGTTTCACCCTCTTCAAAAAGAAGCGAAAAACCGCTGTACATAAAATAGCCCGAGGCAATTGCTGCGAGGAAGATAAAGATAATACGTTTTATTTTTTCTGATCTGTTCATGAAGGAAATTATAGCAGATCGGAACACCTTCGCTGTTGTGCTCCGCTTTTTCCGGCTTTTCCTCCCTTTCTTAACACTAATGTAACACTTTTTTTCTATCCTGATGTCGAACTTATACAGATTATAATTTAAGGAATAGAAATGAAAAAAGCTGTCTACCTGTCGATCGCCTGTGCGGCCCTGCTGAGTGCGGCCGAGGTCCAGATCGACCCGATCGCCGTCGAGAGTACGACATTGGAAGATGTCAGCGGTGAAGAGATCAAATCGGCCGATGTCGCCGAGGCGCTGGCCAAGAAAGTACCGAGCATTACGCTTGTGCGACGCAGCGGTATCGCCAATGACATCATCCTCCGCGGACAAAAACGCGACAACATCAACGTCCTGATCGACGACGGCAAGATCTACGGTGCCTGTCCGAACCGTATGGACCCGCCGACTTCGCACGTCGTGACCAACAATATTGAGAGCATCGAGATCGTCGAAGGGCCCTACGATGTCGAACACTTCGGAACGCTCAGCGGCATGGTCAAAGTCAACACGAAAAAACCTGAAGCAGGCGTCCACGGCAATATCAACCTCAACGCCGGCAGCTTTGACTATAAAAAAGCGTCCGCAACGATTGAAGGCGGCAACGAAACCGTCCGCGCCATGATCGGCATCTCCGGCGAGAGAAGCGGTCAATATAAAGACGGTGACGGCAACACCTTCGCCGACCAGATCGACAACGCGATCCTGGCCAACCAGGCCGCAGCGGGCAACGCTTTTCAGGACCAGTACCGCGATATGGATGCCTACACCAAAAAATCGATCATGGCCAAACTTTTTGTCGATATAACGGATGACCAGGAACTTCGCCTGAGCTATACAGCAAACCGCAGCGATGACGTTCTCTACCCGAATACGCCGATGGACGCCGTCTATGACAACTCCG
>CAZNQJ010000098.1:4157-6085 GCA_964575205.1 uncultured Campylobacterales bacterium
CGACCTCTACAACGTCCAGTACAGCATCAAGAATCTCGGCAGCTGGTCCAAAGCGGTCGATCTGAAATACTACTACTCCTATGTTGACCACCCGATGTCGACGAAATACCGCAAAGCGTCAGCAGCCGGACAAGTTGTGACCAACCACCTCGAATCGAGTATTCACGGTGCCTCTGTCAAAAATACGGCGGACCTGACCGACACACTGGAAATGGCGATCGGGCTTGACAGCAGCCTTCGCAACTGGGACGGGAAATACGACGTGAACGGCGTTGTCCCTGTCAATCCTATCAGTGGGGGCTACAGCATCAACGATGCCAAGACACGCAACGCCGCTGTGTTTGCAGAATTCGAAAAGAAATACACTGACGCCAGTGTAAAACTCGGATTGCGTTACGACAATACCAAGATCACCTCGGGTGATGCCAATCAACAGGAAAACAGTTACCGCTCCTTTAACGGAAACCTCTACGCCCACTACGATGCAAGCCCGACTCTCGGCTTCTTCGGGGGGATCGGTAAAGCATCGCGGGTGCCCGACGGCAGGGAACTCTACTTCTACTCCAAGCCCGGAAAAAAACCGGATGGAACGCCTGTTCCAGCGCAAGAGATCGGTACGCCGGACCTGAAACAGACCAGCAACTACCAGGCTGATCTCGGGATGAAAAACAGTTATGATGCTTTTACGCTGAAGAGCAGTGTGTTCTACAGCAAACTTCAGAACTACATCTACTTCAATTCAAGCAAACCGGTCAATAAATTTGAAAATATCGATGCGTCGATCTACGGGATTGACATCAGCGGAACATGGTATGCATTTGGGAGCTTCTATGTGGATTTCGGTGCTGCCTATCAGCGCGGCCGGAAAGACAAAGCGCTTGAAGGCCAGACCAATACCAACCTCGCCGACATTCCGCCGCTTAAAGGGAATGTGGCCCTCAACTGGCTCTACTATGAAGAGAGCGTTGCGACACTCGAATTTGTTGCGGCCAACAAATGGAGTAAAATCGATGACGAAAACGGCGAGCAGGAGATCGATGCATGGAGCGTTGTCAACCTCAAGATCGACCATCAGTTCCCTTACGGATTCGGTTTGGCGATCGGCGTTGACAACGTGTTGAATGAGACCTATGCGGTCTCTAACACCTACAAGGACCTGACACTGCTAAGCGTCGATCCGAATGCGGAAGTCATGCTGATGAACGAACCGGGACGTTACTACTACGTCAACGCAAGTTATAAGTTCTAACCTTCTTCCCCAAAACAGGGGCTTTTCAAGCCCCTATTTCAACTTGGCAAACCACCATGTCATTGCGAACATGATGCCCGGTGTTTTTACCTTCCCCTCATCCAAAATAAACGATTTTGCTTCATGGACCGGCAGGTAGACAACCTCTATTGCCTCTGTACCGATACCCCCGCCCTGGCTCACCTTGTCCTCATCATCGACGACAACGTAATAGAGCTCCTGCTTCGCCCCCGCAAAACCGACCGCCGTATAAAACGAGGTGATCTTCTTGATCCGATCCAGCGTGACAGCGTACCCCGTCTCCTCCAGAATCTCTTCCTGCGCGATCTCGTCAAGCCCAAGCTCTTTATCCACAATACCGGCGCAAAGTTCATAGGTGAACCCGTCATTGTTTTTAAGATAGACCGGAGGACGGAACTGTTTGACGATGACAAAAGCTTCTCTGCTTTTATGATAGATCAGCACAGCGACACTGTCATGAACCTGGACATGGTCCCATGTCTTTTCTTCACCGCCCTGAACGTAATGTATCCGCTCCAATTTGAGAAAATGAGAACTTGTACATGGCGCTAATTTCATATTTTCTATTTTATACATGAAATTATTATATCGCAAATAATGGTGAATGGTGAATGGTGAATGGTGAATGGTGAATGGTGAATGGTGAATGGTGAATGGT
>CAZNQJ010000099.1:0-6076 GCA_964575205.1 uncultured Campylobacterales bacterium
GTTCTTTATATGCATATAAAGTCAGAATAGACGCTGCCGATCTGTTCAAAAGCCGGCAGGTTATTTAGAAGGAGAAGACATTTCCGCGACCGGAAAGGGAGTCGTTCAGAGCCATTTCCGTCTCACCAGGGAAAAGAGCGCAACTCTGCCGCTTAGCAGGCCGGCAACCATATAGAGCGTCATTGCGGGATAAAAAAAGCAGAGCGTTCCCAGCAGGGCGCTCAAAAGAAGAAAACGGAGCGGGAAGATGCCCAATAGCAGGTGTTTCCGGCTTTTCTGCAGGGTGGTGAGCTGGAGATAAAGATGATAAAAGTACAAGAGGGCCATGATATTGCCGCCGATAAAAAAAAGCAGCGCTTTCATTTTTTGTAGATAAAGACGCGCCAGACGGAGTAGAGCGCGATAAAAAGTCCGAGGATAATAAAGGTGACGGTCCAGGAGACACCGCCTGCAGCCGCCTGAAAGTTTTTGTCGATATAACCGCCGATATAACCGCCGATGACCATGGGCAGCGCCACCATCCAGCCTATCGCGCCGACAACGATGACCGTCTCCCAGACAATTCCTTTTTTGCGCCATTTCTGCATCCATGACGCTTTCTTGCCGATATGCTCTTCAAAGCTGTTTTTCTTTTCGCTGTTATTCAAATCTCACGCTCCAGTTCGATCATCTTTTTGAAAAAGGCTTTTTGGAGGTTTTTCATATTGAGATGGAAAATAGACTCTTTCTCCTGCTGCTCTTTATAAAACCGCTCTATGATCCCCCTGAGGTCGCCGATCCGGCTGCTCTGCACAAACTCTTTCGTCGTGATCGTCAACGTCTCTTTTTTAAAGGAGAGTATACCGCCGTTAAAGGCAAAATACTCCTCTGTGCCGTCGACAAGAGCGATGGCGATGGAGGGCTCCAGAATCGTCAGAAACTCGATATGCCTGGGCAGTATGCCGAAAGAACCGCTTCTGTCTTCGCCCCTGAACAAAGAGACGTTGTCCACTTTCTTGATATCGGAGGGGGTGACGATATGCACGCTAAAGGTCGGCTTCATCGATCGTTCCAATCATATAGAACCGGCTTTCGTCGATCTCGTCCATCTCGCCGGAGATGATCTTTTTGCACCCGACGATCGTGTCGGAAAGCAGGACACTCTTTCCCTCTCTTCCCGTGAAGGATTCGGTGACAAAAAAGGGCTGCGTCAGAAATTTTTCCAGCTTCCTCGCCCTCGTGACGGTCAAACGGTCCTCACGGCTGAGCTGCTGCATACCAAGCATCGTGATGATGTCCTGAAGCTCTTTGTATTTTACCAGCATCTCTTTGACACTCTTTGCGACACGGTAGTGCTCCTCCCCGACGATCAGGGGGTCGAGCAGTTTGGAGTGGGATGCCAGCGGATCGATCGAAGGATAGAGCCCCTTGGCGGCGTAAGCCCGCGAGAGGATGATCGAGGTGTCGAGATGGGCGAAGACGGAGGCCACACCGGGGTCGGTGATGTCGTCGGCGGGGACGTAGACCGCCTGCACAGAGGTGATCGAGCCCTCTTTTGTCGAGGCGATGCGCTCTTCAAGTTCGGCGATCTCATTGGCGAGGGTCGGCTGATATCCGACGCGCGACGGAATCCGGCCGAGCAGTGTGGAGATCTCCTGCCCGGCCTGAATGAAGCGGTAGATGTTGTCGACAAGCAGCAGCACCTCCTTGTGCGCTTCGTCTCTGAAATATTCGCTCATCGTCAGGGCGGTAAAGGGGGCCCTGTAGCGGACGCCGGAGGCTTCGTTCATCTGCCCGAACACCATGATCGTCTTGTCCATAACGCCCGATTCGATCATCTGGGCATACAGCTCATGCCCCTCCCTGATCCGCTCTCCGACCCCGGCAAACACGGAGACCCCGTGATGCAGAGAGATGGATTTGAAGATGAACTCCGTCAGCAGCACCGTCTTGCCGACGCCTGCCCCTCCGAAAAGCCCCACCTTTCCTCCTCGGATGAACGGGGCCAGCAGATCAATGATCTTGATGCCTGTTTCATATATTCTGACATTTCCGCTTTGTGCCGATACGCCCAGAGAAGGCTGAAAAATCGACCGGTAGTAAGAGAACTCGCCCCCCTCTCCGTCGATCGTTCCGCCAAGCGCGTTGAAGACCCTGCCCAGGGTCTCGGGACCGACGGGAATGGTTATCTTCTCGTGGGTCCTCTGCACCTGCATCCCGTTTTTGACACCCTGCATGTATCCCAGGGCAACGGCCCTGATGAGATGGCCGTCGAGCTGCTTTCGTGTTTCAAAATAGAGCTCCCGCCCCTCCATTTTGAGCAAAAGGACTTCAAATACGGAAGGGGGCTCCTCTTCAAAGTAGATATCACATACGGTCGAGTTCAGTGCGACTATGGTTCCGTTCATCTCTCTCTTTAATCTTTCTTGAAACTTAGATGGTCTATTATAGCCTAATGTTTGAAAAGGCGAAAAAAGATGAACAGCCAGATTTTTCCCGAAGCGGTATGGCAATTTGAGACCATGGGTCTGGTCGTTCCCATCACCGATACCGTAGTGACAACATGGGTGATCATGCTCTTTTTGGCGCTCTTCTCTTTTTTCATCACCCGGAGGCTTTCCGTTTCAGAGCCGACGAAAATGCAGCTCGTCGCCGAACGGATCGTAATCGCGATACGAAGCGCCCTTGAAAATTCTGCCGTTATTCCGGTCTGGGCTCTGGTGCCGTTTATCGGTACGCTCTGGATCTTCATCGGCATGATGAACCTTGTCTCGCTGATCCCCTATTTTCATAATCCGACCAGAGACCTGAGCACGACGGCCGCACTCGCTGCTATCGCCTTTTTTTCCATCCACTACTACGGCATCCGCTTCGGCGGGCTGCGAAATTATCTGAAACGCTATATCGAGCCCTCGGTCTTTCTGCTCCCATTCAACCTCTTCAGCGATTTTTCGAGGATCTTTGCGATGGCGATACGGCTTTTCGGCAACATGCTCAGCTGGGAGATGATCATCGCCATCCTGATCGTCCTTGCCGGTTTTCTGGTGCCGGTCCCGATGATACTGCTGAGCATCGTCGGCGATCTGCTGCACGCCTACCTCTTCGGACTGCTGACCTACATCTTCATCATCGGCGGGATACAGGCCGAAGAGATCGAATTAACACAGGAGAACAACCATGGATAGTATGACGATCATTATTTCCGTTTCCATCATCACGGCCGGTCTGACCATCGCGATCGGCGGGTACGGACCATCACGCGGGGAGGCTGATGCGCTGACCAAAGCGATTGAGACCATCGGCAGGCAGCCCGAGTCGGCCAACGATATTACGCGTCTGCTCTTTGTCGGGATGGCGATGGTCGAGTCGGTGGCGATCTACTCGCTGGTGATCGCGCTGATCATCCTCTTTGCCAACCCGCTGCTCAGCTATGTCGTCAAGTAGGGAGACCCGTGTTTAACTGGTGGACCTTCCTTTTCCAGGTCGTAAATTTTTTCATCGTCCTCTATATTCTCTACCGGCTCTTTTTCAATCCTCTGCGCCGGGTCATCCAGACACGCGAAGAGATGATCAGCGCGCGCCTTCAGAAACTCGAAGCGGATGAAAAACGGATCAAAGAGGAGGAAGAGCGCTACCGTGAGGAGATGAAAAAGATTGAGAACCTGCGGGAAAAAGAGCTCGACGAAGCGAGGAAAAAGGCGCTGATCGAAACGGACCTGCTGATGAAAGAGACGGAGAGCAAGATCGCAAAGGCGTATGAAAAACAGAGCAGGATCCTTGATCAGCAGCGCGAAAAATCCGAAAAAGAGATCCGGAGCAAAAGCCTTGAGTTCAGTCTCCATTACAGTGAAAAACTCCTCAGGGAGCTGAGTGACGAGGTGCTTCACCAAAAACGGATCGATCAGTTTCTGCAGGCCCTGCCGACGAGCGATGCGAAAGAGATCACGCTGCTCAAAGAGGAGCTCGCGGGCAAAAGGTGCGAGATCGAACTCCAAACCCCTTTTGCCCTGCAGGAGGGTAGGCTTGAGAAGATAAAAGAGACCATAGGGCTGCTCCTGCAATGCGACACGGTTATGCTGCAGAGCACCACGGACGCCTCTTTGATCGCCGGCATCCGTCTGCTTATCAGCAACAAGGTCCTAGATGCCTCCCTCAAAGGAGAGCTTGAGCGGTTTAAAGCGCAGATGGAAAAAGAGCTGTAAATGGATGACAAAGCGCTTATCGGCAAGGCGTTCGATACTTTGTATCAGGGCGCAGACCGGGAGAGAGAGGTGTTCAGCGCGCAGGAAGAGGGGTATATCTCCAGTGTCAGCGACGGCATCGTCGAAGTCAAAGAACTTCCCAGTGTCGGCTATTTCGAGCTTCTGGAGCTCCCCTATAATCTTTTTGCCCTCGCACTCAATATCAAACGCGAGTCGGTCCAGGCCATCGTTCTGGGCGATTATACGCGGCTCAACGTCAAAGACAGTGTCCGCTACACCAACAGAAGCGTCTCGATCCCCGTCGGGTATGCGCTGCTTGGAGAGGTGGTCGATCCGCTGATCTTTACCCTGGATGAACAGCAGCTGATCGAAACAGAGGAACGCTATCCCATCGAACAGGAAGCCATCGCGATGATGCAGAGGGATTTCGTCAAGGAACCTCTTTACACCGGCATCAAGGTCATCGATGCGATGATCCCCATCGGAAAGGGGCAGAGGGAGCTTATCGTCTCGGACGACGCATTGGGCAAAACCTCGATAGCGGTCGATACGATCATCAACCAGAAAGGAAAAGATGTTATCTGTGTCTATGTCTCCATCGGGCAGAAAAAGACGCAGATCTCGAGGGTGATCGATGATCTTAAACGCAGCGGCGCACTGGCCTTTACGGTCGTGATCGCTGCCTCGGCAGACACCTCGGCAGGGATGAAGTTCATCGCCCCCTATTCGGGGTGCGCCGTCGCCGAATACTTCAGGGATCAGGGCAAAGACGTCCTCGTCGTTTACGACGATCTCACCAAACATGCCGATGCCTACCGGAGCATCTCGCTGCTGCTCGAGATACCGCCCGGGCGTGAAGCCTACCCGGGCGATATCTTTTTTATCCATTCGCGCCTTCTGGAGCGGGCCGGAAAAAGAAGCGACGACTTCAAAGGGGGCTCCATCACCGCGCTTCCGATCATCGAAACGCAGGCGGGACGGCTCTCTGACTATATCCCGACCAACCTCATATCGATCACGGACGGCCAGATCTATCTGGAGAGGGAGCTGTTCAACAAGGGGTTTCTGCCGGCCATCGACATCGGCCGCTCGGTATCGCGTATCGGCAGCAAGGCGCAGTCGCCGGCGCTGAAAAAGATGGCGGTCAAGCTCAAACTGGACTACTCCCAGTTTCTGGAAGTGGAGATCTTTACGAAGTTCGGCGCCAAAGTGGAAGAGCAGACACAGAAACTGATCGACAGGGGGCGGGCGCTCAGAGCAGCACTTAAGCAGAAGCGTTACGAACATGTCGGCATGCCCGAGCAGGTCGTCATCTTTTTTCTGAGCAACGAAGGGTATCTGCAGCTGCTGCCGCTGACGGATGTGGAAGCGTTCACAGCGGCATTCATCTCTCAGATCAGAAAGCGTGCGCCCGACATTCTTGAGACCGTCGAGGTGACAAAAGAGATCGATGAAACCGTGATAGAACGGCTGCGGGCCGCTGCGGACGAATTCTCTAAAGCGTGGCACAGATGAGCAGCTCTCTGCATCTGACAAAGAAACTCAAAAGCACCCGGGAGATAGAAGAGATCGTTGCGTCGATGAAAGCGTTTGCGAATTACAATGTCCACAGCGCCAGAGGCAAGCTCCCTTATCTGCGCACCTATCAAAGGAACATCGAAGATTCGGTAGGGGACATTGTCACGATTTTCCCGCATCTGGCAAAAATCGAGCAGAACCTGCCCCAGAAAACGATCTTTGTCCTTTTTCTGTCCGAAGAGGGGCTTTGCGGCTTTTTCAATGAAAATATACTTGATTTTTTCGGCACGATCTACAAAGAGAGCCACGTTACCGTCATTATCGGCGAAACGGGTGCGCAGGAGTTTGTGGTCACGGTTCTCCATCTCGAAATCGAA
>CAZNQJ010000100.1:0-6076 GCA_964575205.1 uncultured Campylobacterales bacterium
TACCGTGTCCTATCCCTGGGGGAGGTCTACCCTATGAAGATCCAGGCCATCGAGCAGATCAGATGGCAGAACCGGTACGGCGACATAGACGGCTTTGGCGTTCATCGACAAAACTGTTTTGATGGCGGCCATAAGCTTCAGTCCGCTCTCCGCCCCGTCATCCACCAGTATAACGCTTTTGCCTTCCATATCTTCAAAATGCTTTCCCTTGCGGTATTTGTAGATGGAGCCCAGTATCTTCTCTTCATGCTTTCTGGAGGCTTCACCGTAGATATAGTCATACTTTATACCGAAGGCCTTGACAAGATTGTCGTTGATGACTATCTCCTCATATTCGCTTACCCTTGCGAGTTCACACCCGCTATTTTTAGGGGCATAGATGCCGGCTGAAAAGAGGAAGTCTTTTTCCAGGTTCAAACGTTCATTCAGATAATGGATCAGCTCCAGGCCACCCGAAGAGACCGCGACAAGAAACCACTTCTCCTGCTTCATACGGTCCAATGGGAGCTGTTCTTTAAGTCTGCCTGCCGCATCTTTTCGATCTTTAAACATCAATCTGTTGGCACTCAACCTGACCCCTTATCGACTTATTAATTTATCCGTTGTTCGGTAGTTCACTTCAGAACCGCCTAAAGGTTTGAGAATAATCGTAAAATAGATATATCTATCATACACGCTGCTTGTGATACCCCCGTTTAAAAGGATCGGGCGGTTATTTTCGACATAACGAAGACCAAAGTCCCAACATCTTTTTGTGTAGAGAAAACCGATCTCCGCATACTTTTTGATGCTGTTTTCTGCATCAAACGCATATTTTCCAAAATACTTGTAGTGGTTATTATAACGATAAGATGCATCGACATTCAAGTAGTTTGTATACGGTTCTATTGTATCCCGATATGCCTTGTTTTCATACAGGTAGGAAAACCCTATATTAAAGGCCTTGTCTTGATAACGCAGGGTATTAAGTGTTTTTGCCCATTCATTTCTCTGAAAGCTGTAGAAAGTATCATCATAAAATGAAATACTATCGGTTATGTTCCATCGAAACTCATTTTCAAAATCCCCTAACCCCTCCTCTTGCGTATTCGTTGTGCTTAAGAGTATCGGCTGTGAAAGTCGATGATAGATCTTCTCTTTGCCGCTATTGTCAATGATGTATTGTGTAAAACCCAGGGCCACATTGTCCTCTATGTTTGAGAGGGTGTAAAACTCACAGTCTTTGGGGTTTGACGGGATATCGCTCGTACAATCGTTTGCGACCACGCCATAGTAGCCGCTCTTTTTGTCATTGCCGAATTTCGTATATGTGGCGGAAAAGCCCATGGTATGCGCATACTCCGCATACCCTTTCGTAAGGTAGGTACTGACATCAACAATGTGGGAAAGACGTCCATAGTACCCTCTTTCGTAAATGCCATCGGTTACGTTCGTATCCGCTTCGCTTCTGAAATCGATCATGCGTCCGTAGAGTTGGGCCTTGTAGGCCACATTGATGTAGTCATTGAATAGAGAGGTCTGAAACGTGACAGGAATGTCCACCTCCAATTCGGTCCCCTCTTTACCGTCTTGACGGACATAATTGTTGGCATTCGTATTAAGCGTGTAGTAGAGATGTTGTGCCAGATAAGAGTCAAGATAATGGTGGTACTGCAGAATCGGGAGTTTTTGAATGGTCACCTTGCGTTTGTCGGGATCCTGGGGGTTTAGATCGAGATAATATTTAAGATACGCTCCGTAGTAGCTGTCCTCTTCGTTATAAAAAAGGTTGACCCGGGAATAGACCTGATTGGACGTGACGGTGTTAATGGTATCGTTGCTTGAAAGGTTGATATAGTCAACATCGTTCATCCACTGGATATCGCTGTAGATACCGGACTGCCCGTCCAGGTCCATTCCGAACCAGTTGTCCATCACACGCGTATTTTCATACTTGAATCCAAAACCGTAATGCTTCTCATTTTGAAGGTTGTTCTGTAAAAAATAGTTCTCTTTTTCACTGAAATAGCCTAAGGTGAGACTTCCTTTGGAATACTTTGAATCAGCGAAACGGAAGGTTCCGTAAAGCCCCTGTCCGCGCAGTGTCCGCACCTGCGGTCTAAGCTCAAGGTCGGCACTCTTGCCCAAGACGATATAGAGCGGCTGTTCATAATAAAAGCCCTCGGAACTCGAGATTCCAAAAGAGGGAATGAGCAGGCCGGTTCGACGCGATCTGTCTAAAGAGTACCCGAAATAGGGAATATAAAGCAGAGGAATCCCGCCGAAATGAAAGCGTGCATTATAGATGTTGATCCATTTGGTATCAACATTATAATCGGAGCTGGTAAAATAGATCTCCCACAGCGGGTCACTGGGTTCACAACCGGAGATGATCCCTTTTTCAATGTCGATATTGCTTTCGCATGATTTGGACTTTTGCGACGAGAGCCAGACCTTTGACGATTTCTCCAACATGTAAAACGGCGAGATCTCGCGCTCTTTTTTATCCAGATTGATCTTCACGTATTCGCCGACGAACTGGTAATCACTGCCCTTGAGCGTTACCACATTGCCGGAAAGTTCCAGTTCGCTGCTGTTGCTGTCATAGCTGGCTTTTTCTGCACTGATATAGCTGTCTTGATAGATGATCAGAACATCGCCTTCAGCCTGGACTTTACTGCCCTCGGCATCCAGATGTTTGGCGTAAAACTCTATCAGATCGCCGGCAGAGAGCGGTGCAATCAATAAAAAAGAGAATAGAAACCATCTAAGAAGCATTGACCACCAAGGTTCGAGCCGTTTTATCATGCCAGCTCTGTCGATTTTTATCATAAAAGGCCCAGACAAACCCGAAATAGAAGATCATCTCGCTGATTATGCGGAAAACGCCCCGGTTCAAAGCACTGCTGAAGTTCGGCCGCTGCAGCGTAACCGCATCTACAACCTGGATCTTCATAAAAATCTTTCCCAGGGTCGCACCGTATTGATAGACAAAAAACGTTTGATAGATAATTTTGATCAAAAGATATTCAAAGGTGAAGGCGTTGATGAGAGAAACGATCGCTTCGGTCTCATTTGCGGCCGCTATTTTGTCCCAGATAATGACAAGAAACAGAAAAGAGAGAAAAAGTTCGTCGATAAAAAAAGCCAATGCCCGTTTTTGTATTGTGGCCAGCACCAAACCGGCATCGGATAGACGCTCCTGAAGCTCATCATTCACGAATAGCGCCTAGAGTGCTTGGTAGGCGATGTCGGTACGCAGCTTTTTACCGGCAAAATGAACCTGTCCGCATAACGCGTAGGCCCGGTCACGCGCTTCCCGGATGGTTTTTCCGAGACCGACACAGACCAGGACGCGTCCGCCGTCGGCAAAGAGCCTTCCGTCTTCTTCGCTCACACCCGCATAGGAGATATGCGTGTGTGCTCTGATCTCTTCATGAACGATCTCATCAACGACGATCTCGGCCGGCGGGGTTGAGCCGTACGGATAATCTTTGCTCGCCATGACCACACCCACGGCGTATTCGTCCGAAAATTCGACATTCAGTGTATCAAGCTGCTTTGTCGCTGCTTTATAAAAGAGTTCGGATGCCGGTGTTTTAAGCAGCGGCATCAAGATCTCACACTCCGGGTCACCGAAACGGACATTGAATTCAAGTGTGATCGGCTCGCCGTTGACCACCATAATACCGATAAAAAGAACGCCTTCAAAAGGGGCCCCTTCCGCTTTCATCCCTTTAAGCGTCGGACGGATAATGCGCTCTTTCACCTTTTCATACAAAAGATCGTCGACAAGCGGTGTCGGTGCATAGGCACCCATGCCGCCTGTATTCGGCCCCTGATCGCCGTCCAGAAGGCGTTTGTGGTCCTGCGCGGCTTGCAGAAGAATAAAATCGTCACCGTCACAGATAGCGAACATCGAGAGTTCATAGCCGTCGAGGAACTCTTCGACGATCACTTTTTTGCCGGCGTCGCCGAAGGATTTACCGCTTAACATCTCGGAAACCGCTTTTTTCGCCTCGTCGTGCGACATTGCGATAATAACGCCCTTGCCCCCGCAGAGCCCGTCGGCTTTCACAACGATCGGCGTCGGCAGGGTCATAATGAATTTAAAGGCCTCTTCGATCAGTCCGGTCTCAATGTAGCGGGCTGTCGGGATATTGTATTTTGCCAAAAAGTTTTTCATGTAGACTTTTGAGCCTTCAAGCTGGGCAGCTTCTCTGCTTGGACCGAAGATCGTCAGCCCTTTCGCCTTGAAGATATCGACGACACCGTCGACAAGCGGCCCTTCCGGACCGACGATCGTAAGATCGATATTGTTCTCAAGCGCAAAATCCGCCAATTCGTTGTAATCTTTGATTGCAAGGTTTTGACCCAGGTTTTTTGTTCCCCCGTTGCCCGGTGCAAAGTAGAGGGCTTCGACAGCGTCATCCTCTTTCAACACGCGCCCGATAGAGTACTCCCGTCCGCCGCTGCCTATTACCAATATATTCATATGCTCTCCAACTTGTCTATAACATTTAGATGTGATTTTTACAAAAAAGAAAAAAGATCACTTTTATAAAAACCACGAGTCCGGGTGGCCGGTCCGCAATTAGCTTTGGTTCTCAAAGCCGAAAAAACAGCAAATAGAGCATCTCATCAGGCCGCAATCTCTACGGTTTTACCCATCAGACAAGACCACCGCACACAAAGATATCTACAGATTTGCTAAATAAAAATGTAGAACCCTCATATATACGAGAAATCGAACCACCCAGGCTCTATATAATTATACAAAAACAGAGCTTTTTCGGGGCTAAATCGAAAGCCTATCTAGAGCTTTTGCGCCAACAAAACGGCGGCATCAACCGTCGCTTCATCCGGCATGCAATATTTTATCTGTCGGGGGAGTGCTTTTGCTGTCGTTTTCCCGATGACAACAACTTTATGACTCGTTTTAAGTTCAAAGAATTCTAAAAAACAGGCTACCGTAAACGGGGAAGTGAAGATAAGCGTCGCATCATCAGGCAGCTCTATATTTTGGCATGCCGGGTTGCAGGTGGTCTCATAGACAATAAGAGCATCCATCTTCACGCCTGCTTTGAGAACGCTCTCTTTAAAATCAGATGCGACCACCCTTGGACGCGGATAGAGCCAGCGGTACGAAGCATACTTTTTGATTATGATTTCCGCCAGCGAATCCCCGTAGCCCCCGCCCGTTTCAAGCAATTTCCCCCCGGCTTTTCTTACCGTCTCGGCGGTCTTGGAAGAGACGCTCAGCACCGGAACCGATCTCCAGTCCGGTGAGATCTTCTCCAGAGCTGCAACGGCCTGTTTTGAGGTCAGTACAATGGCGTCATAGCGGCTGAAATCTATCGCCGGCTGAAAAAAAAGTGTCTCTAGGATGGGCAGATGTGTCACACCGGAATGCGGTGTCTTTGAAAAAAGAAAGATGGAGTTTTCAGCCAGGTTCATATCAACAAATCTCCATTTTCATTGGTTGCAGCTACGCTAAGGCGTAACTACTCCCATTCAATAGTTGCAGGAGGTTTTGAAGAGATGTCGTATACGACGCGGTTGATGCCGTCGACTTCATTGATAATACGGCGGGAGATACGCTCCAGCAGGTCATGCGGGAGGTGCGCGAACGTCGCTGTCATACCGTCAACAGCCTCGACGACACGCACACATACCGTGTTGTCATAGGTACGGTTGTCGCCCATAACACCCACCGATTTGACATTAAGCAGTACCACGAAAGCCTGCCAGGTACGCGCATAATAGCCGCTCGCTTTAAGTTCATCAAGCAAAATGACATCGGCTTCACGCAAAATCTCGAGATCGGGACGGTTGACATCACCCATGATGCGAATAGCCAGACCCGGTCCAGGAAAAGGGTGACGGTTGATCATGCTCTCCGGAAGACCCAGCTCCAGCCCCATCTTGCGCACTTCGTCTTTAAAAAGTTCACGAAGCGGCTCGATCAGTTCAAAATCCATCCAGTCAGGCAGACCGCCGACATTATGATGGGATTTGATGACTTCTGAAGGGCCGTTGACTGAGATCGATTCGATCACCTCCGGGTAGAGCGGTCCCTGTGCCAAGAACTTGATCG
>CAZNQJ010000101.1:0-6031 GCA_964575205.1 uncultured Campylobacterales bacterium
AAAATGTATCGCGCTTATCGGCTGAGCGTTTCGTCCGGGGATCAGGCAATGTTTAGGTAAAATTAGACCAATACTATTTTTAAAACGAAGGAACGACCTATCTCATGAGCGACGAACATAAAAACAATCCGCTTCACGGCATGACCCTGCAGGCAATACTCGAAAGGCTGGTCGAACATTACGGCTGGAGAGAGTTGTACAACTACGTCGAGATTCGCTGTTTCTACAACGACCCTTCCATCAGCTCAAGTCTTAAATTTCTGCGCAAGACACCCTGGGCTAGAAAGAAGGTCGAGGAACTCTACATCGATATGATCAAGCGCGAAGGCAAGGCGTAGGAGAGACTCCGCTTTTGCATCAAATGCAAGTTGCCGTAAGAAAGGCATCATACTAAATGATATTAATGCGCATCTGATGTTTTATGTTACCGTTCGCAGCGCCGGGTGATACCATAAATAGTTAAATACAGTGAGGAGAGAGAGTTGATACACAAAGTCAAAAAATATGCGACCACCAACACACTTGTGGTCCTGGGAATCGTCCTGGGTGCCCTTTTTGGCAGCTTCTTTCCCGAACTGGCCCTTGAACAGAAGGTCATCGGTTCCGCCTTTATCGCGTTTTTGAAGATGCTGGTCGTGCCGCTGGTCTTTGCCAGTATCTATGTCGCCATACTGGGACTCGGGTCGCTGGAGCACCTTAAGCGTATCGGTTTGCGGACGATCTTTTTTTATCTTCTGACAACGGCTCTGGCTGTCTCTCTGGCGATTGCCGTGATGAATGTCTTTGCCGTCGGCGAGGCTGTCAGCAGTGCAGGGCTCAGCTTCGAGAAAGCGTCCTCGATCGCGCCGTTCTCCTTTCAGGCCATGATACTCAGTTTTATCCCGGTCAATATCTTCGCCGCGCTCAGTAACGGCGAGATGATGCAGGTCATCGTCTTTTCCACTCTTTTCGGTGTGGCATCGCTCTACCTGAAACCCTCCCTGCGCGACCCGATGTTCAACTTCTTTACGGCGGTCAGCGAAGCGATGCTGAAGATGGCGGAGTGGGTCATTCTGCTGACACCGGTCGGCGTCTTCAGTCTCATCGCCTATGTTATCGCCGATCAGGGGCTCGACGTGGTTCTGGGGCTGTGGAAGTATATATTGGTCGTCGTCGGCGTCCTGCTCTTTCACGGCATTGTGACCCTGCCTGCCGTCCTGGCCTATTTCGGCCGCATCAATCCCTACCGCTACCTCTCAAATGTGCGTGATGCCCCTATCATGGCCTTCTCGACGGCCTCATCGGCCGCTACACTCCCGGTTTCGATGCGCGTGGTCGAAGAGATGGGTGACGTCGACCCCAAAACGGCCTCTTTCGTCCTGCCGCTGGGGGCGACCGTTTCGATGGACGGCACAGCCGCCTATCTGAGCGTTGCCGTGCTCTACATCGCCAATCTTGCCGGTGTTCCTCTGGGGCTGGGCGATCAGATTCTTCTGGGCATCACGGTCGTGGCACTGAGCGTCGGGGTTGCGGCGCTGCCGAGTGCCTCGCTTGTGATGATGGTGGTCATTCTCAACCAGCTGGGGCTGCCGGTGGAGTACCTCGCACTGATCGTAGCGGTGGACCGCATTCTGGACATGTGCCGAACCTCGCTCAACGTTACCTCGGACCTGGTCGTCGCCAAGGTGGTCGACAGGTATGAAAAGCGATTCAAGAGCAATTAGGCCGGTTTCGGACGGCTGTATGATATTGATATGATTTAATATTGGAGAACTTTTGACACATACTATCGAACTGCTATATGAAAACGATCTCTTTGTCGTCATCGACAAACCGGCCGGCATGAACTTTCACAGTGAAGAGGCGGCGGGGCTTGTCGTCCTGACGAAAGCGATGCTGGAGCTGGACGAGCTCTACCCGGTCCACCGTCTCGACAAGATGACCTCTGGGCTGGTGCTCTTTGCCAAGACAAAAGAGGCGGCGCAGCGCTTCGGCACGATGTTTGAAGCGCGCAAGGTCGAGAAGTACTACCTGGCGATCTCGCTGCGCAAACCCAAAAAGAAACCGGGGTGGGTCAAAGGGGACATGAAGAGCGCCCGCCGCGGCGACTGGATGCTCCTGAACACAAACGAGAACCCGGCCGTGACGCAGTTTCACTCTACGGCGCTCGAGGAGGGGGAACGCGGCTTTCTGGTCAAGCTGCATACGGGCAAGACCCACCAGATCAGGGTCGCGCTCAAGAGCCTCGGCTCGCCGATAGCGGGCGATCTCCGCTACGCCAGAAGCGAGGAGGCCCAAAAAGAAGAGCGGGGTTACCTGCATGCCTATGCGCTGCGGTTTGTGCTCGAAGGTGAAGCCTACGCCTTTGTCGCCCCGCCGAAAGAGGGGGCGCGATTTATAAGCGAAAAGTTCCGTCAGACCTTAGCAGATCAATGGGCAAGGCCGTGGGAACTGTTCGGTCTCGCCTGAGCGCTCTCTTTGTCGCGCCTTAGTGCACCGTCCGAACCGTCAGCAGATACGCCTTTCCGTCGGTAAAGAAGGGCTGACCGGTGAAGTTCTTTCCTGTCTGCGCTCTGACAAGCGGTAGCTTCTGCACAAGGGTGACGGTTCCGGTCGCATTAAGGTCGCGGCAGAGCCGTTCGCGCACCGCATCGATATCGGGCGAGAGCTTCGCAATGACCCCTATGTTGTACTCTGTCGCATAGGCTACACCGGTATAGATGCGCCGGCCGTTTTCCAGCAGATAGTCGCTCTTCCATATGTTGATGTGCTCTGCAGCAGGCCTGTTTCGGACGGCAGGGCTTGTAAATGTCCAGCTCTGCATTTCGGCATTCCAGAAAGAGGGTGAAACCGGGGCCGACAGATAGGGGGTCTGCATCATCCTGCTCTTGATGAGTTTGAACAACGATGGGAGCGTTGCCTGATCGCTGATGAGCCACCCCGAAGCGCGAAATGCCTTGAAAAGGCTGCGGTCGTTCTCCGCCAAAAAAATAAAGTTGATGGGCTCCTCTTTTTCGCCTATCAGACTTTCGCTGTATCGCATCGCATCGGTGGTAAAGATCGATTCAGGCGTCGTCACAATACTGTTTTTTTGCGGGGCAAGGGCCAAAGCGGTGTAATGGTAGTTCATGGCAAAGCTGATATAAAAGGCGGCAGCGGCTGACAGCAGTGCGGCGGAGAGGGGCTTGGCTGCCCGAACCGGTTCGCCTGTTTTCCCGCCGGGATGTTTCTGCTGCGCCCACTCTGCCATACTGACGGCGATCAGCAGCCACATCGCACCGATGAGATAGCCGCTCCATATATCGCTGATATAATGCACCCCAAGATATATTCTGCTCAGACCGATTGCCAGGATGAACAGTAGCGATATGAAAAAGAGGTTGACCTTGCTCTTCCAGCTGGTTAGACGGCGCAGAACAAGATAGGCCAAAAAGCCGTAAAAGGAGAGGGCGATAGTGGCATGGGCGCTCGGAAAAGAGAAATAGTTCTCCGTATACAGAGCGGTTTCAGGACGGGGACGATGAATGGCCATCTTGCCCAAAAAGGCAAAGAAGCCGCTGCCGATCACTGAAACAAAGAGAGGGAGAATATAGGTATGTTTGCGCCAGATGAAGAGCAGGAGAGCGGCTGTTGTGATGAAAGCAAGAAGGACCCGGTCCTTGCCCAACAGGGTGATCCAGATGAAAATATCCGTAAGTCGCTCCGTACGGAAGATGCTCACAAGGTTGGCAATACGGATATCGGCGGCCACGATAGGCTCGGACGTTATCAGCTCTTCAACCAGGCCGGCAAAGAGAATGACGAGATAGATCAGTGAGAGCGACAGAAGGGTGAGCGGCAGCCCTGAAAACCTTGTTGTGTCGGCTCTTTGTTGACCGAAAGCGACGATCTTCGGATGCTTTTGTATCCATGTCAGAAAAATCCTGCTGGCAGAGGTCTCTATGAAAGCAGTCCATAGCGAAGCGGCAGACCGCCAGAACTGCTCTCCTTTTGTGATGACAAGCCATTTAACGAAATAGAAGAGGATGCCGATCAACAGAAGCGCTCCAAGAAACACTCCTGCACGCGAGAGCCATATTTCGGCGACGTTAAGCGATTGTGCAAAGAGGAAGCCCGCGAGGAGCCATTCCAAACCCCAGCCGACTGCGCCGAGGGTATTCCAGAAGAGAAAGATCCTTCTATTCATCTTTATGGTGCCGGCAATAAAGGGTACGATCTCTTTGACGCTGGGTATGAATCTGCCGAGGAAAATACTTTTAGCCCCGTGGCTGTCCATAAAGCGTTTCGCCTTTTCGACATGCCCCCTGTTGATAAACCAGATCTTTCGTTTGAGCCAATACGAACCGTATCTTCTGCCGAGAAGGTAGTTGACGTTATCGCCCAAGACAGCGCCTGCCACTGCAGACCAGAGCAGAGCGGAGAGGTCGAAATAGCCGTGCGCTGAAAATGCACCGAGCAGAAGTATGACCGTCGATCCCGGTAAAAAAAGCCCGACACCGATCGTCGTCTCGAGCAGAGCGGCAAAAAAAGCGATCCAGTAGCCCCAACGCTGATAATATTCGATGGACGGAAGCAGGGTGTTGAAGAGATCGGGCAGCACAATCCATCCTTGTAACGGGTTTTTACAGGGGTACAACAGGTAAAAAGTAACATATCGGTGATGATTTGACAGCCCACGATCAAAAGGAGCGCGCCGGTTGTCTATTTCCATCGATATATTTAAGTATACTAAATTATTAGGAAAGGGTATCTTTACGTTAATCGGCTCTGTCGATCTAACGTCTGTTGATGTGCCCTTTACAGTGCCATGGTTTAAACCACGGCTATTTTGCGGGAGTAGATGATGCAGACAATCGACAAGGTTTTACATAAGGACGAATCGGTCCTTGTCGCTGCGGAGATCTCCAAGACCTTCTATAACGGCATCGTCTCCCTCTATGCGCTCGGCACTCTGCTGCTCTTTCTGGGCTATGAGTACGAGATCGGGGTGATCGGGCTGGTGCTGATTTTGCGGACCATCTATATGCACATGAACGAGATTCGGGAAAAAAAACACTACCACTGCATTCTGACGGAGAACCGCCTGATCATTTTGAAAGGGTACAAAAAACGCGAGATCATTCCGGTCAGGCTTGAAGAGATCAGGACCATCTACATCAAACCCGTCAATGAGCGTTTTAAACATATTCTCGATGTCGGGACACTGGAAGTACTGACGACCTCAGGCGGGCGTTATGTCATCAGCAATATCAAGAAGCCCTACGAGTACCACCGCGCGATCATCGGCGATGTCGTTGCAGCGACCAACTACGCCAAGCGTAAAGCCAAAGAGGAAGAGGCCTAACGGCCCGCGCGCTGTGAACGGTTGATGAGATAGACCCCCAAAAGGGTGAGCGCGCCGCCGACCAGAATATGCAGCTCGATCGGCTCGCCGAGGAGAATCCAACTCGACACCAGAGCAAAGACCGGTACAAGGAACATGTAGGAGCTGGCGTGGGACGAACCGAGCTTGCCCGAGGCGACGAAATAGATCGTGGTGGCGACGGTCTGGCCGAAAACAGCCAGATAGAGCAGTGCGCCCCAAAAGCCGATTCCCTGGTCAAAGACGGCATTGATGTTGTACGGCAGGGCGATGAAAAAGAGGATGATCGAAGCGAAGATGGCGATGAAAAAGCTGTAGTGGACGGGATGGATGGCGGCGTGGGAGCGCTGCGAGATGACGGTCAGAACCGCCCAGACCAGGGCACAGAGCAGAAAATAGATCTCGCCGCCGTTGAAGAGGTGGTAGACGGAGGTGAGCTTGAGCATCACCATGCCGCCGATAAAACCGAGGATCAGCCCGATTATCTGCGCTTTTGGCAGCATCTTCTTGACCATCAGACTGACCAGAAAGAAGGTCAGTACGGGGCTGAGCGTGGTGATGATGACCCCGCCGCCGCCGGCAGAGCCGTACTTCACACCTAAAAAAGCAAAGACCATAAAGAGGACGTTCAGTACGGCGCTGGGGAGGATGTATTTTAGCGCTTCTCTGCTCAGTCTAAGCGGCTTGTTA
>CAZNQJ010000102.1:0-5985 GCA_964575205.1 uncultured Campylobacterales bacterium
CAAAGAGGTGGTTGAGATGTTTTGCGACAAGAAAGAGATCGATTCGGCCTCTTTCGATGAGAGTATCTGCAAGGTCTCTATCGTCGGTGTCGGCATGAAATCGCACACCGGCGTCGCCGCCAAAGCCTTTTCGACAATGGCCGCAGAGAACATCAACATCCAGATGATCTCGACCTCCGAGATCAAGGTCTCGATGGTGATCGATAACAAGTATGCCGAACTGGCTGTACGTTCTCTCCACAACGCCTACGAATTAGATAAGTAGCGCCACCGTGCAGGCCTTCATCAAATGGACTCTCGATAGCATACGTGACGAAGGCGCAATGCTTTCGTGGCTTGAAGAGTCCCGTTTTGAATGGACGGCGACCATTGCACAGGCGTTAAACCAGATCATAGAGGGCAAGAGCATTGTCCTGGTGACGGATGAAAACCGCCAGTGGTTTGGCAACTATATTGTCAATGCCATCAACAAGGCGGCTACCGACAGACCGATGATCTCTCTGGTCCGTATCGAAAGTCTCCATCCCAACTACAGTACGATAAGCGGTGATGCGCTTGATATGCTTGATGATATGTTAAGCCTCTCCTATAAAGGGGAGTATTTTTTCTGGTATATCGGCAGGGGAAACGACAAGGCCGCTGACCTTCCGAAAAGTCATGACCGAAGCTTTTTGTGGCTGATGGATGAGGATTATCAAAACGCGTTTACCATGCGCTCGTACGATCCGCTGCTGGATATCAAACTCCTGCAGCTCTACCGTCTGTTTGACAAATCACTTAATGCTGTTCTTTTCGGCGAGGTCAAAGCCGATGAATGATGCGCTCGGCAGCCATATAATCATCTGCGACAATATCGAAGAACGGGTCGCCTTGCTTCAAAATGAACTTGCGCCAAACCGTGTTGTTGCCTATTTGCGGGATGATTTTAAGATCGAAGACGCCAAGGCGGTGACGGCAGAAGCCTATATCGCCGAAGCGGCGATCAAGTATCTCGTAATGGCGGCCAAAACGTTCAATATCATCTCGCAAAATGCCCTGCTAAAACTGCTGGAAGAGCCGCCCCGAAACATTGAACTGATCATTGTCACCGAAAGCAAGTCGACGCTTCTTCCTACGGTGCGTTCACGGTTAAAGATCATAAAAGAGCACGATGCCGTGATCCGTGAAGAGAGCGATATCAAGCTGACCAATCTCAACCTCTCCACGCTGTTCAGCTTTGTCAAAACGCATGACCGGCTGTCGAAACATGAAGCCAAAAAGCTGATCGAATCGCTTTATCGAAAAGCGACGATTACCGAACGTCTCAGTTTAAGTGAAAAGCAGATCGAGACTTTTGAGCGGAGTTATCGGCTCATTGAGCTGAACGCCCGTCTGCAGACGGTACTGGTCGCGCTGCTGATGACATTCCTTCCAAAGGCAAACCGTGGTCATTGAGCAGTTGTCGGCGGACCTGGATATAGCGCGCGCTCTGCAAGAACTCGGTGTCGATGGCGGCGGGGTTGCTATTTTGGCGTCAAAAGCACAACTCTATATTATCAGCATCAAAGGGCTGCATGTCGGCGCAGCCAATATCTTAAAGCAGGATGCCCTTTCGATCGGCGCGGATCTGGCCGTACCCAAAGGAACGGTCGTTGCGGCGGAGAAATATGTCGATACGCTGCTGATCGCGACTAAAAAACAGCTGCAGACCTTAAGCCGCAAAGAGCTGGCCCAGCCCTTCGGTCTGAAAGAGGTGGCCGGAGAGCTCGGCGCGATCCTCAAGATAAAAAGACCTGAGCATTGTGAGGTCATGGGTATCATAAATGCCAATGATGACAGCTTCTTTGAGAAGAGCCGGTTTAAAGCGGCCGATGCACTCGAAGCGATCGAAAAGATGATAAGGGAGGGGGCCGAGATTATCGATATCGGCGGAGTCTCTTCCCGACCGGGGTCAGAAGAGATCCCTGCAGTGGAAGAACTTGAACGGCTTAAGCCTATTATCGACCTCCTGGAAGGGTCGCCGCTGCTCCATGAAGCAAGATTCAGTATCGACACCTACCAGCCAAGCGTTGCACGCTATGCGCTAGCGCGCGGTTTCCATATCATCAATGACATCAGGGGGTTGGAGAGCGATGCGCTTTGTGAAGTGATAGCGGAATTCGGTGCTACGGCTGTCATCATGCACATGCGGGGCAGACCGAAGACGATGCAGCAAGATCTGTTTTATGACGATATTTTGGAAGAGCTCTACCGGTTTTTTGAAGAGCGCATTGAAAAAGCCGAGCGTTACGGTATTAAAGATATTGTCTTGGATGTGGGCATCGGTTTCGGGAAACGGCTTGAAGACAACCTGGCTTTGATCAGGCACCAGGAACATTTTTTGCGTCTCAGAAAACCGCTGCTCGTAGGAGCCAGCCGCAAATCGATGATCGATATGATCGACCCTTCAGAAGTCGGCGAGCGTTTGGGGGGCAGCTTGGCACTTCACCTTGCCGCCGCAAAAAACGGCGCCTCGATCATCAGAGTGCATGATGTACAGGAACATGTGCAGGCACTCAAAGTGCAGAAGGCGCTTCTGAAAGGCTTGCTGTAGCCTAATAGCGGTGCAGCCGATAGCGCGAATAGATCTCCTGGGCCTCTTCTGAGGCCCGAGCGGATTTCAGGAGCTGCGGATAAGTCCGGCCGCTTCTTTGATCGATCCCCCCTCATACCCTCTGGCATAGATCTCGGCAAGCGTCAGCTGTGCGGCTGCTTTGTCCGCCTCCGCGGCTCTTGATCATCCCGGCTCAAAGGCATTCATACCGGCATTATAAAGATTGATTGACATGCATATTTTTATATTCAGTTGGTGGTGTAATATATTGGCGGAAGTAGAGAGAAGGTTTTCTTAGGAAGTTGTCAGGCAAAAAGGTCAGTTTTTTATTGAGATGGAAAACGTGAAAATATGCGCCAGACACCTTCTTAAAGAGCTTATTTCAGGTAGGCTTTAAGAATGACCTGTTTCTCTAACGGGCTGTCACCGCCGCTTCGGCCTGTTGTGGCAATATTGTTCAATTTGTCAACGACATCCATCCCCTTGACGACATAACCGAAGATCGTGTGTCGGCCATTGAGCCAGGGGGTGGGTGCCGTGGTGATAAAAAACTGGCTGCCGTTGGTTCCGGGACCGGCATTCGCCATAGCAAGAATGCCCGCTTTTTCAAAGGTGATATTGGGTTTGAACTCATCTTTAAAAGGTTTGTGCCAGATCGATTCGCCGCCGCGGCCGGTTCCGGTCGGATCGCCGCCCTGGATCATAAAATTTTTGATGATTCGGTGAAAGATAATGCCGTTGTAATAGCCGTTTTTGATGTGTGTGGTGAAATTCTCTACGGCCAAGGGGGCGATTTCAGGGTGGAGCTCGATCTCGATGCTACCTTGGGTCGTCTCCAAAACAGCGATAGGGTAATCACTCTTTAGCTTGTCCGTTTTCGCAAGTGCGTCATGCAGATCGGCAAAAGCGAGCGTGCTGAGTATGAACATAAGCGGTAAAAAGTACTTCATCCTGATTCTCCCAAGGTGTTTTGTAGTTATTATAGCAAAGCTATGCTACTATTTTTATGTAGAATCGAAAAAACCTAAAGGAGAAAAATTTGAAAAAATTAACAAAAGCATTTTTAGCTGCAGCAGTACTGAGCAGCAGCCTGATGGCGGTTGAAGTCGGGTTTTACGCGGGCGGCGGATTGGCGATCGAAGCGGTGCCCGACGGCGGCGATTATTATCCAGACTGGAAAATGGGAACCGGTCTCGTTCTGCGCGGCGGTTTGACGCTTGACTCTGTCATGCAAAACTTTGCGGCAGAGGTCGAATTGACAAAATCGATTATTGATCCGAAAGTTGACTTTAAAGGGTTTAATGATGGACGTGACAATGTCAATGTTGCGACTTTAGCAGTGTATGCGGTCTATCGTATTCCCGTTGTGGACAAGTTCTATGTCAAACCGCGTTTTGGAATCATTCTTCCTAACCTCGGCGATGATGTCGTGAATTCAAGAGACGTCACTTTTTCATCAGGTATCGGAGCCGGGTACACGGTGATGGATCATCTGGACGTCTACATGGACTATACGGTACTGGGCGAAAGCATCACAAATTACGGTGCCGGGGTCGAGTGGCACTTCTAAAAAAGTTCCGGTTGTGTCTGCCCCTTCGGGTATCGCCACATCTTGCACCGAACTGCGGCACGCTCGACGCACTCAAATGCGGCTTAGGCCTCAGTTCGGCACACCCTCTATCCGATAAATACCTTCCTCTTCACTAACATAATAGGCTTCAGGGATGTGCTGTGGCGTGCTGTTCTGCCACGCTTGTGCACACTTGATGATTTTTACCATGCTAAGATCATTATACCAAAACGGATAGCGTGGATTTGAGCACAAAAGCAGGATATAAAAAAGTGTGTTAAAAAAACAGAAGAGCGATTAATCAGATCGAAGAGAGGTGTCACGCAGAAAAGCGTGACAAGGGATAACTATTTTCCAGCAGCAACGCGGTCTTTAAGACTTTTACCGGCTTTGAACTTAGGAACCATTTTGTCCTGAGTTGTATAAGTCTTGTCAGTACCCGGTACTGTACCGCTTTTACCTTTTTGAAGTGAAGCAGCAAAGCTACCAAAACCGACTAGAGAGATCTCTTCTTTAGCAACGAGTGCTTCAGTTACTGCTTCAGCGAATGCTTTGATTGCAGTTTCTGCTTCAACTTTAGTTTTGTAGTTACCGTTTTTTTGAACGAGTTCAACGAATTGTGCTTTATTCATACGAGATGCCCTTTGATTTCAAGATGTTTGACATCATGTTTTCCCCTGCAACAAGGCATTACAGGGGCATTCCATGATTCAACTAGGATTACTTTATACTCTCTAGGCTTAAAGTTTTCTTCTTTTCATATTTTTTAGGTAAAAATGGTGAAAAAAGCGTGAAAATCTCCACAAAAGCCCAGTGCAACGGGGGTTTCAGGCGGGATTTCTCATTAAAGAAATGAAATCTCTAAATTTTTAAAAGGTCGCTGTAATCGAATTTTGAAAGATCAAGATAAAACTCACCGTTGTGGTGCAGGACCCTGATGTCACTTCCGTAGGCAGCGGCGAAACGGCGTCTGATAATGCGTTTCTCATCCGCTTCGAGCTCCGTGTTTTTAAGATACTTGCGCAGCGAGAGTTTCTGAAGTGGGGTGGTGCCCCCTCTCTTCGCCTGTTTTGAAATCTCCGCAGGCTCGCTCTCCTCCAGATCAGCATCGACACTGTTTTCAATCTGCTCTCTTACAGCAGTGATCGGAGCTGGCTGAGAGAGTTGAAGTTTTGTGTTGACAAGCTCCAGGATCGTTTTGAGCTGCTCATCTTTGCTCTGGTAGAGATGCTCGATGCGATCGCGCTCTTCACGCAGCATCTGCTCTTTGTCGTGGATGAGTCTGTCTATCTTGTTTTCGAGTTCTGTTATGCGTGTTTTTAAGTGTTGATTCTCTTTTTGATAGAGGGCGATAATCGTACCGACAGAGGTCTTTTGCCTGTGTTGCATGCTCTCTTCTGACAAAATATAGACCTTGCCGTTTTCAATAGCATAATCCAGCTCTTTGGCACGAAGCTTGGAATGGATTGTCGCAACAGGGAGTTCAAAACGTTTTGCATAGTCGTCTATGGTCAGACGCATGGGCTTCCTTTTCCGCACAAAATAGCTTATATCTACAATGCCGATAATTTTATCATATTTTATATTATTGGTCCGCATTTTAGAAGTTTATGTAATCATATGGATGCCTTTAGGTGCTAGAATAGTAGATGAGCTGCGACTGCGAATATGACGACAAAGGGATGCGATGAAACAAAGAACAAAGATCTTAGCAACAATCGGACCTGCTTCGGACTCGCTGGAGAAACTGGAAGCACTGATCAGAGCCGGTGTCAATGTCTTTAGAATGAATTTTTCGTACGGAACGCATGAATACCACGCAGCCGTCATAGCGCGCATTCGG
>CAZNQJ010000103.1:0-5979 GCA_964575205.1 uncultured Campylobacterales bacterium
ATCAGGTCTTTCAAAAACGCGATCTTCCTCCTGAAGTGTGGGACTACCTGAAAGTGCACCGTTTTTTCGGCATGATCATTCCAAAAGAGTACGGCGGGCTAGGGTTCAGCGCGCTCGGACACAGTGCGGTCATCCAGAAGCTCGCTTCACGGTCGCAGGTGCTGGCCATCACGGCGATGGTGCCCAACTCGATCGGTCCTGCGGAGCTGATACTCCAGCACGGCACGGCATACCAAAAAGAGTTCTATCTTCCGCGGCTCGCTGACGGACGCGAGATACCCTGTTTCGCATTGACGGAACCGCTTGTCGGAAGTGATGCAACCTCGATAAGGTCGAAAGGGATAGTGTTCAAAGATGAGCACGGTGCCCTGAAGATCAGGCTGAATTTCGAGAAACGCTATATCACTCTGGGTGCGGTCGCCACCCTGATAGGGCTCGCTTTTGTTCTGAAAGACCCTGACAATATTTTGAAGAAGGGAACGGAACCCGGCATCACCTTTGCGCTGGTGCCCCACGATCTTGAGGGCATCGATCAGGGCTACCGCCTTGACCCCCTGGGGGTGCCCTTTGTTAACTCGGCACTGTACGGCAAAGATGTTGTTTTGGATATCGGTATGGTCGTGGGTGCCGAAGAGGGTGTCGGCCAGGGGTGGAAGATGCTGATGGAATCGCTCTCGGTCGGAAGAGGCATCTCGCTGCCTTCAACAAGCAGCGGCGGCATGAAACTTGCAGCCTATGTCACCGGTGCCTATACTGCCATCAGAGAGCAGTTCGGTCGGCCTGTCTCCGAGTTTGAAGGCGTCCAGCATGAGCTGGGCAAAATCGCGGCTACGACCTATATGATGGATGCCGCGCGCATCTTTACCATCGGTGCGATTGACGCGGGCGAAAAACCCGGTGTTGTCAACGCGGTCATGAAGTACCATGCGACAGAGCGGTTCCGTGATGTTATCAATTCCGGAATGGACCTGCTAGGCGGCGCCGGCATCATTCTGGGCGAACGCAATCTCTTGGGCAATATTTACCTGGGCGTGCCGATCAGTATCACTGTCGAGGGGGCCAATATCATGACGAGAACATTGATACAGTTCGGCCAGGGCGTCATCCGCTGTCACCCTTATGCCTATGCGGAGATCGAAGCGCTCTCAGCCAATGATATCGAAACCTTCGACAGGCTGCTGTTCAGCCATATCGGATTTGCTCTGCGCAATCTGGTTCGAGTGGTACTGCTCTCAATCACGCGGGGTTACCTGCACCTCACAGACAGAGACCCCCTCACGGCCCGCTATGAGCAGAAGCTTGTCTGGAGTTCTGCGGCATTTGCCTTTATGACCGATGTGGTTTTGGGCCTCTACGGCGGCAGTTTTAAACGAAAAGAGATGCTGAGTGCCCGCTTCGGCGACGTTTTGTCATGGATGTATCTCCTGAGCGCAACACTTCGGCGTTTCGAGGCGGAGGGCAAAAAGGAGGAGGAGCGGGTCTATGTCGAGTTTATAGGCAGACATGCACTGGTGGAGATACAAGCTGCCTATGATGCGATCTTTGCCAATATCGGCTCGGGCCTTGTTCATTACCTCTTCAAATATCCGGTGCGTCTCTTTTTCAGGCTGAATCCTTTTGCATCAATGCCGGACGACAGGCTCTATGTGACATTGGCGGAAAAAATCACAAAAGAGAGAGAAAGCCGCAGCAAATTGGCAGAGGGGATCTATCGGCCGCAAGGCGAAGATGAAGCGTTGGCGGCCATTGACCGCTGTTTTGACAAACTTCTGGAGAGCGTGCCGATAAAAGAGAAGATCAAAGAGGCTATCAAAACCAACAAGATTAAAAAAGGTGTTTCGCTTTACGATGACGCTCTGAGCCTTGGCTTTATCACCGCCCAAGAGCATGCTCTGCTGATCAATGTTCAGACCTTGAGCGAAGCGGTGGTGCAGGTCGATACCTACAAGAGTGATGACTATTTGGCGAGGCGATAAGATGATGGATCTTGTCTACAGTTCAAGCAGTTTTATGCTGAAGGTCATCGATACGATCCTGCAGACGAATATTCGCGTTCACGGCGAAGAAAATCTTGACAAAAAGGTGCCGACACTTTTCGTCGCCAACCATTTCACACGCTTTGAGACACTGATCATGCCGTATGTCATCAATGAAAGAAGCGACAGAAAGATCCGTTCACTGGCAGACAAGTCCCTCTTCATAGGACTGCTTGCAACGTATCTTAAATACTCCGGGACACTCTCGACCGCAGACACTGATCGCAATGAGATCATCATCGGTGACCTGATGAGCGGGCGCAACAACTGGATCATCTATCCCGAAGGCCATATGATCAAGAACAAAAAAGTGACGATGGAGAGAGAGTTTATCATTGATGTCCCAGGTCACCACGGCCCTGTTTTCACCGGTGCTGCGCTGATGGCACTGGAGGCAGAGAAGATGAAGCAGCGCTTCAGAGCGGCGCAAAAAGATCATGACGATTTCCTGCTTGGCTCGCTGCGTGCAAAATATTTTTTTGGAAGTGACGAAGAGTGCGCCTATCAAACCACCCACATCGTTCCGGTTAATATCACCTATTACCCGCTGCGCCCCGGTCACAACCTGTTAATGAATATGGAAGAAATTTTGGCAGGTGAAGATGCCACAGAACAGACAAAGGAGGAGATCGAGATAGAAGGAAACCTCTTGAGCAGCGCTGAGATACATGTTCGTTTCTGCGAACCCATCGACCTCTCTCTTTTTATGCTTGATAAGGATCCCGACAACAAAGAACAGGCAAGAGAGATGCGCCATCAACTCACCACCGTCTTCATGGAGACGATCTATCAGAATGTTCTCATCACGATCGATCATCTGTTTTGTATCATACTTGAGATGCATCAACAAGTGAGCGTGGAAAAAGTATATCTGAAACAGGTGCTCTATACTCTGGCCCATAAGATGTATATTGCCAAGATCTACCACCGTCATGAAACGATTAAACAGCCGCTGCTGCATCTGTTCCTGGACGAGGGCTATGCCCCTTATGATGAGCTTATCCTACTTGCCCTGCAGCAGAAGATCCTTACAGAAAACAGCTCCCAAAGTTACACGATCGACCATAAACGCTACCGCGATGACAGCTCTTTTCACACCGTTAGAATCGAGAATACCCTGCGCGTCATCTACAATGAAGTCGCCATGCTCAAAGAGCTCCATAAAAATGCGTTAGAGGCTTTGTCAATCGAAGCCAAAAAACTCCCTCTGGACGTCTTCTATGCTATCTACCGCCAGGACATGGCTATCTACAACAAGGACTATAAACAGTTCTATTCCGTCATGTACTCCAGGGCAAAAGAAGCGGGCGAACCTTTCATCCTTTTTAATGAAAAACTGACAAAAGGGGTCATCTTCGCCCATGGATTGAAATCATCGCCGAGCGAGATCCGGGAACTTTGTGTCTACCTGCACCAACAGGGGTTCAATGTCTATGGCGTCAGACTCAAAGGACACGGAACACTGCCGGAAGATCTTCGTAATGTTGCCTATACCGAGTGGCTTGAGAGTTTCAACAGGGGCTACGCTGCGATGCGGCAGGTCTGCAATAAGATCTATCTGGGCGGTTTTTCGACAGGCGGCCTTGTCGCACTGTTGAGTGCCTCCAGGAAGAGTTATCCTGTAGAGGGAGTCATCTGTATCAACGCAGCATTGGAACTCCAGGATGTGCGTGTCAGCTATGCTGTACCTGCGCTTAATGCTGTTAATGACTTTTTAGCCCTTTTCAATGCCGATATTGAGTATATCGATCATGATCCTGAAAATCCGGACATCAACTACAGAAGGATCTATGTCAGCACCCTTTCGCAGCTTCGAAAACTGATGGCTGAAACACAAAAAGGGCTCAAACATATTCACGTCCCGCTCCTGGTTATCCAGGGGAAGAACGACCCTGTCGTCAATCCTGACGCTGCCAAGATCATCATGGAGGGTGTTTCGTCAAAAAACAAAGAGCTCTACATGCCGCCGCGAGAGCGCCATGTGATCATTACGGGAGAGGGGAGCGAGGAGATCTATCAAAAGATCGGTACTTTTATGAAAAAAAGAAAAAATGAACCGAAAGAAGAGAGTTTGCAGGAGTAAAGCCTGCTGCCTTATATTTTCGATTTGATAAAGGTTTCCATCTCGTTGACGATCGCTTCGATTGAGCGTTCGCCGTCAAGCTTGACAAGCATCTTTTTGTTGTCGTAGAAATTTTGTATCAACGAAAGAGGCTCGGTGTAGACCTTCATACGGTTGTCAAAGACCGCATTGTTGTCGTCGGCGCCGCGTGCACGCCCCAAGACGCGCTCGCGCGCCACTTTTTCACTCACAACAACCTCGATAACGTTGATCAGGGTGACGTTTTTTTCTGAAACGAGGTAGTTGTCGAGCGCTTCCATCTGCTCCCGAGAACGCGGATAGCCGTCAATGATGACGAGATCATTAGGCGCTTTTTTGATCGCAGTAACGATCGTCTCGATAGCGATCTCGATCGGCACGAGATTGCCTTTTGAGATGAACGAATCGATGATCATGCCGCGCTCTGAACCGCTCTCAACCTCTGCACGGAACATATCGCCGGTCGAGTAGTGTGTGATCGTATCAGCGTTGCGCTTGGCGATCAGTTCGGCATCGGTCGTCTTGCCGGAGCCCGGCGCACCGATGATGAGAAACAGCTGCTTCATTTTATAAACCTATTTTGCCGGTTCGCGAAGGCGGATATGCAGATCACGCAGCTGCGTATTGTCAACAACGCTTGGAGCCTTGGTCAAAATACAGGACGCTTTCTGTGTTTTAGGGAAGGCGATAACATCACGGATGCTCTCTTTTTTGGCCAACAGCATCATGAAACGGTCAAAGCCGATAGCAAAACCGCCGTGCGGCGGCGCACCGAATTTAAGGGCATCAAGCAGGAAGCCGAACTTCTCCTGCGCCTCTTCTTCATCGATGCCGAGCAGCTCAAAGATCTTCGCCTGGATATCCGGTTTATGGATACGGATAGAACCGCCGCCGAGTTCGACACCGTTTAACACGATGTCGTAGGCAATCGACTTGATATCGTCAATATGTTCATGGTTCAGATCCGTCGGCATGGTAAACGGGTGGTGAAGGGCTTTGACACGGCCCTCTTCGATCTCAAACATCGGGAAGTCGACAACCCATAGAAACTCAAACCTGTCTTCCGGGATCAGGTTCATCTTCTCATGCTCTGCGATGAAGATCCTGAAGCGTCCCATATAGTCCCAGACCGTTTTTTTATCGCCTGCACCGAAGAAGACGACATCGCCTACTTCAAGTTCCGTACGTTCGATAATAAGCTGGATGTCCTCATCCGAGAAGAACTTGATAAGCGGCCCTTTGAGACCGTCCTCTTTCATCTGGAAGTAGCCGAGCCCTTTTGCACCGAATTTGCGTACATAGTCCTCAAAGCTTTTCATCTCGCGTTTGGAGAAGACAAGGTCTGCACCCGGTACGCGAAGCGCTTTGATACGGTTCATCTTGGGGTTGGCGGCAATAGCCGTGAAGATCTCATTGTCGCAACGCGCGAAAATATCGATCACGTCGACCATTTTAAGGTCATAACGCATGTCAGGCTTGTCCGAACCGTAGAACTCCATCGCATGCGAATGGCTCATGCGTGTAAAAGGTGCTTCTACCTTGTGGCCGCAGGCCTCGAACATCTCGGTAAGAAGCGTCTCGGCGACACTGATGACATCTTCCTGGTCGCAGAAGCTCATCTCGACATCTATCTGGGTGAACTCAGGCTGACGGTCGGCACGAAGGTCTTCGTCGCGGAAACATTTGGCGATCTGGAAATAGCGGTCAAAGCCACCCACCATAAGCAGCTGTTTGAAAAGCTGCGGCGATTGAGGAAGGGCGTAGAATTCGCCTTCATGAACACGTGAGGGCACAAGGTAGTCGCGGGCACCTTCCGGTGTTGATTTGGTCAGGATCGGCGTC
>CAZNQJ010000104.1:0-5976 GCA_964575205.1 uncultured Campylobacterales bacterium
TAGCTGCGGCTCTCATCACGTTTCTCTTGCATATGGGCTACGTCGCTGTTTACATCGACATACTGGGCCACCGTTGTGTTGCGCCTGGTTTCATTGTCGTAAGGGTTGATGCCTTGCGCTCGAAGCGTGTTGGCCTTTTCGATACGTTGCTGGACATATTTGTTTTCTAAATTCAACGAGTTCTCCTCTAAAAGTCTCTATTTGTCTTTTTCTTTATCTTGACATTTTTTGCAGATACCGTAGATCTGCATGGAGTGGTCTTCCATTTTAAACCCGTGCTGCTCTGCAATTTTGTGTTGCTGCACTTCGATGAGCTCATCGACAAACTCGGTAATCTCACCGCATTTGGTACAGATCATGTGGTCATGATGATCTTTGGCACCGAGTTCATATTTTTTGCCCTGAACACCGAACGAGAGCGATGAGACGATGTTGTTCTCTTCGAGCATTGAGAGTGTCCGGTAGATCGTTGCGATACCTGCGTTAAGTTCGGGATATTTCTCTTTGATCAACTGGTGCAGCGCTTCGGGTGTAAGGTGCTCTTGAGAATAATAGAGTGTCTCCAGGATCTTCTCGCGCTGATTGGTGAATTTGAGAGCTTTATCTTTGAGAAGGGCTTTAAAATCAGCTAACAGCTTATCGTACTCAACGGTGCGTTCTGTGAAATCAGATGACATCTCTATTCTCCCTTGGTCATATTGGTTTCGATATGCTCTTTAACGCTTTTTTTGATCTTTTCGGCGCTCTGCTCAATGGTGTCATCAATTTTATTGCTCACATCCTCTTTAGCGGCATCGATTGTATCTTGTGCGTTTTTAAGCCCTTCATCAACCGTTTCATTGAGGTCTTTGCTCACTTCGACCGGATCAATATGCATGATGAAGCTTCCCGCTGCGACCATGACAGGAAAGAGGATACTGTTCTTCATGGCAGGGACGAGATTGACACGGATAGCCTGGACATTGTAGAGAGCATAAGCGATAACGGCACCGATCAAAAAGAATTTGCCGCTGCCTACAATGAAACCGAACATCTTGTCAAGAGGACCCAGGCCGCTCGCACGAGAGAGTCTGGTCAAAAGAAGACCCAAAATGATCATGCCCGCCCAGAAGATGATCAGGGTGGAGATAAAACCGACAAAACTGATGGCTGCCTGTGACTCGAATTTGAAGATAGAGTCGCTGATCAGCCGGCCGACACTGTCACCCAGACGGGAAGCGACGAAGATGCCGCCGATAATCCCTATAAGACCAAAAAGTTCTTTGAAAAAACCGTTGATGATCCCTTTAAGACCAAGAAGCAAGATGATGATACCGACGACGAGGTCAAAATAGTTAAGTTCCATGGCGGTGATTCTTTGCGTTGGATGTAATTTTACGCGTATTATATCGCTCAAAACTGTAAATTAAATAATGAGACTGTTTATCAGGTGAAAAAAACGGGCCAAAGAGCATTAATCAGAGGCTTTTTAGCAAGTTTTGTGTAGTATAAAATTTTTAAAATTTAAGGCGCAATTACCTATTGCGCTAATCTATGGAAATATCAAGGTTTTATTATGAGTATCTGGACACCTTCAAGTTGGAGAGAAAAACCGATTACACAACAGCCGACTTACCCTGACATGGAAGCATTGCAGAGTATAGAGAAAAAGTTGAGCTCTTATCCGCCGCTTGTTTTTGCCGGCGAAGCACGCAATCTGAAAAAGCTGTTGGGCGATGTTGCCAACGGGAAAGCATTTTTGCTGCAAGGCGGCGACTGTGCCGAGAGCTTCCAGGAATTTCATGCCAATAACATTCGCGATACCTTCAAAGTGATGATGCAGATGGCGGTCGTCATGACCTTTGCAGGCGGACTGCCTGTTGTCAAAGTAGGGCGTATGGGCGGGCAGTTCGCCAAGCCGCGCTCATCTGATACCGAGACGATCGACGGTGTGACCCTGCCGAGCTACCGCGGTGATATCATCAACAGCGTCGAATTTACAGCCGAGGCACGGGTGCCGGATCCGCACCGCATGCTCGAAGCCTATAACCAGTCAACCGCTACGCTCAATCTGCTTCGTGCGTTTGCGACCGGCGGTCTGGCGGATCTTCACCAGGTCCATAAATGGAATCTCGACTTTACCCACCAGAGCGAGATATCGTCAAAATATGAAGATTTGGCGGAACACATCTCACAGTCACTGGAGTTTATGGAAGCCTGCGGCATCACGTCCAGCACCTATCGTACCCTTCGCGAAACCGATTACTTTACCTCGCATGAAGCACTTCTGCTTCCGTATGAGCAGGCATTTACCCGTCAAGACTCGCTTACGGGCGACTGGTATGACGTCTCCGCGCACATGCTCTGGATCGGTGACCGTACCCGTCAGCTTGACGGGGCGCATATCGAGTTCATGCGCGGTATCAAAAACCCGATAGGCTTTAAGGCGGGTCCGTCTATGAACCCGGACGAACTGGTCAGACTGATCAACACGCTTAACCCGGATAATGAGGCAGGCCGTCTCAATGTTATTGTCCGTATGGGGGCAGACAAGGTTGGTGATCACCTTCCGGCGCTGATCCGTGCTGTTGAAAAAGAGGGACAGAAGGTCTTGTGGTCATGCGATCCTATGCACGGCAATACGATCAAATCAAGTACCAATTACAAAACGCGTCCTGTCGATGATGTGCTTTCCGAGATGAAACAGTTCTTCCAGGTGCACAAAGCGGAGGGCACGCATGCCGGCGGTGTTCACCTTGAGATGACAGGCAAGAATGTCACAGAGTGTACCGGCGGGGCATTCCAGGTGACGGATGAAGATCTCTCTTCACGCTACCATACACACTGCGATCCGCGTCTTAACGCAGACCAGGCGCTCGAACTTGCGTTCCTGATCGCCGATACGCTTAAAGAAGCAACCCACTAATTACAGATCTACCTAGCGGAACTACCGCCTAGGCAGATCTTTACCGCACTTTTAACACATTCCACGATTTCACATTATCACAATACGATGTTGACTTTATTATTCTTAGAATACAGACACGCCAATTGGACATGCTTCAACTATGACAACAACAGGACGATTAAGTAAGGCGTTGTAGAGATAAGCCGTGATTGATTATAAGCATATGCCATATCTTTTTTTCATCATTCAGACTCTTATTTGAAGTGTGGTTAAGAAAGGGGTGAGAAAAAGGCAGGCTCAAAAGAGCCTAAAATTTACAATCCGGATGATTCCAGTACGCGGATAAGTTCATCAGGGCGGTTGGAGTAGGAGATAGCAGTCGATCTTGTGACAATGCGTTTTTGGACAAAATCCAAAAGCAGCTGTGTCTGGGTCACCATGCCTGTTTCCGTTTGATTAAGCTGCATTTGTGAATAGACCTGGTGAACCTTGTCTTCACGTATAAGGTTTGCAATCGCAGGGGTAGTCAACATTAACTCCTGTGCGGCAATACGGCCGCCGCCGATTTTCGGCAAGAGTGCCTGTGATATAACGGCAACCAGTGAGGTCGAGAGCTGGGCGCGTACCTGCGGCTGCTCCTCACCTGAAAAAACATCGATGATACGGTTGATCGTCTGCGGTGCCGAGTTGGTGTGCAGTGTCCCAAAGACAAGGTGGCCGGTTTCTGCAGCCGTCAGAGCCGCTCCGATGGTCTCCTGATCACGCATCTCACCGATGAGGATGACATCAGGGTCTTGACGCATCGCGTATTTCAGCGCGACGGCAAAGCTTCGCGTATCGTTACCGACATTTCGTTGTGAAAAGAGACACTTCTTGTTGTTGTGGACAAACTCGACAGGATCCTCAACCGTGATGATGTGGCGGTTTTCGGTCTCATTGATCTCATTAAGCATAGCCGCAAGCGTGGTCGACTTACCGGAGCCGGTCGGCCCGGTCACAAGAATAAGCCCTTTTTCGCGTTTGATGATCTTTTTGAATGCCGGGTTGGCATTAAGATCATCCAACGAGGGGATATCAATAGGAATGATACGAAAAGCACAGGCAAGTTCATCCAAGGTCTTATAGTAGTTGGCACGGAAACGCCCGATCTCCGGCAGCATGATCGCAAAGTCAAGCTCATCGTGCTCTTCAAACTCTTTTTTCTGCTTTTCGGTCAAGAGCGAGTAGGCCATATCTTCGATCATCTTTCCGTCAAGTGTCGGCAGGTTCAGTGCAACCAGGCGGCCGTCAATACGGATCTGCGGCTCTGAACGTGAAACCAGGTGAAGGTCTGATGCTTTATAGGCGACAACACTCTTAAGCAGTTTTCTAATATCTAATGCTTGACTCATAAAAACACTCCTATTTTAATCGAAACTTTTGAAATACCTTTTTGCAGGCCTATCCCATTTTCTTGTATTGTATTACAAAACTTTATAAAACAAGTTAAGGACAGCTTCGGTACTTCAATGCGGCTTTATAAAGAAACACTTTATCATATAGCGTTTTTGCTTATGCAAACAACTTTTTATAGTGTTCCGGGTCAAATCCGACCGTGATCTTGCCATCTCTGTCGAGAACAGGCCGTTTGATCAGAAGATTTTCCCTGCACAGCCATGCCAGCTGCTCTGCTTCATTCAGATCCAGCTCTTTGAGTTTTAACGTCCGGTAGGTCGTTCCTCTGGTGTTGAAGAGCGTCTTCATGCCGACCTGTTCCAGCCAGGGCTTTACGACACTGCAGTCAACAGGCTGCGTTTTAAAATCAACAAGTTCGTAATCGATCCGGTTTTCCTGTAAAAACCTGATCGCCTTTTTGACACTGTCGCAGTTCTTAATGCCGTAAACTTTGACCACAGGCTACTCGATGATCTTCGGTACGATAAAAAAGTGCTCTTCGCTTTGCGGAGCGTGTTCCAAAATGGCATTGTTGATCGCAGGATCACAGCGCGGTATGTCTTCGCGCAGCGGGGTACCGTTGTCATTCATGGCAAAGTTGTCATCTACGTTTTCGGTGTTAAGTTCCGACAGGTTGTCAACAAAGGCGACGATGCCGCTGAGCTGGGCGATGATCTCATCGCGTTTGTCATCTTCGATCGTTAAGAATGAGAGTTTTTCCAGACGTTTTAACAGTGCGTCATCTACTTGCATATAATTTTCCTCTTTTTATTTCCTTTATTTTAACAAAAAAAGCTTATTTATAGGAGCGGTTATGGCTGTTTAATGAAGCATTGGATAATATAACATCAATTTAAACGAGGATGTTGACAGTGAGTTTAAAAGAGAATATAGAAATGGTAAAGAATGAGCTCAATACCGAAGAGCAGTTTTTTGAAAAAGCGGTTCAGACGGAACGTTTCGTAAAGAAATATAAAAAACCGCTGATCGGTCTGATCGCCGCAGCAATTTTGATTGTCGGCGGCGGTTCCGCATACGATATCTACGTACAGAACAGGGTCGATCAATCCAACGCCGCTTTTAATGCGCTGATGGCTGACGCGAATGATCAGGCTGCGCAAGAACAGTTGAAAAACCTGAATCCCAAACTTTACGATGTCTGGTCATTATCTAAGGCGTTAAAATCAAAAAACCAGGATGCCCTCCGTGCACTGGGAAGTTCAAATGCTTTAGTGGTCGCTGATCTTTCAGCTTATGAGCTCGCTGCCATTCAGGAAGATGCGGCAGGGTTGGAAGGATATGCAGAGAAGAGCGGTGCACTGCTTAAAGATCTCGCCGTAATGGAAGAAGCCGTTTTGTTGATGGACAAAGGCGAGATAGCATCTGCCAAAGCAAAACTCTCTATGATCGATATGCAATCGCCACTGTACCAGACAGCGCAGTCTCTGGCACATTACGGAGTGGACAAAGAGTGAAGGCCTATCTCTCCCCTTTTTTCATTCTCCTGGTCATCTTCAGCGGATGCAGCAATAAAGAGTATTTCAATCCGAAAACGGTCAAAGGTGATTGGGACAAGTCGGCGTATCTGAACGAGAGCATCATCACTGACTCCGCCGAAGGCGCTGTTTTGGAAAATGGGCTGATCCTTACCAAAG
>CAZNQJ010000105.1:0-5973 GCA_964575205.1 uncultured Campylobacterales bacterium
ATCGGCTCTCGAGCCCACGATCGATGACGCTTTTGAAGAAGATCAAAAACCCATTGCTGATTCCTCTCCTTTCAGCGCACCTTCATCCAGTGCCACAGATTCGCAAAAAAAAGATCTTTCAGCCGATGAGATCGATGGGTCAACACTGGGACGCATCCGGACAATGATCGAAAACGCACTGACCTACCCTGCCATAGCCCGCAAATTGCGTCTGGAGGGGACGGTCATCGTTTCGTTCATGCTCGAGACAAGCGGACTTGTCGAAAAGGTCGAGATCATCACCAGCAGCGGCAGTGCGATGCTTGACGGCAAAGCGCTGCAGACGGTACTTGCGCTCAACGGTGACTATCCGACGCTGCCGAAAACGGCCTTTTTAAAAGTACCCATCACATTTTCACTCACAGGACACTAAGGAGCCTTTATGTACATAGCACTGCGTTTTATTTTCATCCTGATCATCACCGCTTCGCTCGATGCGAAAGTCGTCAGCGATATGGATGGAAAGAGCGTCAACCTTCCCGACCGGACCGACCGCATCTTCGGTTCATCCCCGCCGATGAGCTACCTGATATACGCACTCAACCCGGACAAGATGATAGGGCTCAATTTCAAGGCCAGAAACGGCAACAACCGGGCAGACAAAGCCTTTTTAAAACCGGAATTTCTCTCTCTGCCTGTTATCGGTTCGTTTCACGGCGGCGGAGCGAGCATCAACCTTGAGACCCTCATGGCCTACAGACCGCAGCTTGTCCTGCTTTGGCAGGACGATATGCTGCTCAATACCGTCCGTAAAGAGATCGAAAAGACCAAGGTTCAGAGCTTCATGATCCCTTTTCGCAAGATCGACGACATGCCCAAAGCGTTCCGTCTTGCAGGCAATGCTATCGGCGAGGTCGAACGCGGCGAGACACTTGCCAACTATACCGAAAAGATCATCGACGAGGTGCGCAGCTCGGTCGCCACTGTAAAACCGGCGCGTTACTACTACGCCGAAGGCGTTGACGGCCTCTCCACCGAGTGCGACCAATCTTTTCACGTCGAAGCGTTCAACTTTGCCGGGGGAAGCAACGTCCATAAATGCCAGCAAAGCGGCCTTCTGGGACTTGAAAAGATCAGTTTCGAAACGCTGCTCACCTATGACCCCGATGTCATCATCGTACAGAACGGTTCCGTCTTCTTTGATCTTGTCAACGACCCGCTCTGGCAGAATCTGCGTGCGGTGAAAAACGGGCGTATCCACCTTATACCGGCCAACCCCTTCAACTGGATCGACCGGCCGCCTTCGTTCATGCGCGTTATCGGTATTCAGTGGCTGGCAAGCCTTTTTCATCCCGAGACGTACAGGATCGACCTGAATCAACGGACCAAAGATTTTTACGAACTCTTTTTAGACGTAAAGATAACCGACAAACAAACTAAAAATCTCCTAGGAGCAGATCTATGAAACGTATTCCACTTTTGATCTCTATCGCTGCATCGTCGCTGCTGGCAGCCAATGCGATCAGTATAGAGCAGATTGTCGTAGCTGACGCAGCCAGCGACAATAATGAGCTTGTCTCCGACACGAACCTTAGCAGAGGTACCCAAAGGTTCGGGGCCAAAAGTATTGCGACCCTGAGTACCCAGGCCAACATGAACCCCTACACCGTGATCGCCTTCTCGCCATCGGTGAACTTCACCCCCGTCGATCAGGCAGGCTCCAACGAACCCTCCTACCATGACCCTATCCGTATACGCGGAAAATCGCAGTCGGGTCCCGGCGGCGTCTACATGATCAACGGTATGCCTGTCTCCAGCAATCCCGGCGGCGGCAAACAGATGCTCGACATGGAGAATACGGCATCGATCGACCTGCTTAAAGGGTATCTGCCGGTCGACAAAAATCTCGGTTTCTCCAGTCTGATCGGCAAGGTCGATATGCATGTTCTGAACCCGAGTAAAAAAGCGGGGGCAACGCTGTCGCAGTCATTCGGTTCCGACAGTTTCAACCGCACCTTTGTCCGTCTTGATTCCGGAAAGTTAGGTGATGTCGCCCTCTTCGGTTCGCTCTCCCGCCTCGCAAGCGATAAGACGAAAGGCGCCGGTGATATGGAGCGCTATAACGGCATGATAGGGTTGAGCTACAGGCCGAATGATGCCTTCAAAGCCGAGCTCTTCGCCATACATAACGCTGACGACCATCACAACTATGCCAGTCTGAGCTACGCCGAGGCAAAGCAGCTCGACACCTATTTCAACAAGGATTTCGCGACAACGCAGCCGAGCGTATCGGACGATGTCAACTATTACGACTGGAACAGACAGAGTTTCGATACGACCGCTGTTATGGCCAATTTCGAATACCGTCCGACCGCCAGCGACACCCTTTCGTTAAAACCCTACTATAAGACGGACAAGGGAGATTACTGGTTCTCCAATGCAGCCAAAAAACGTGTCATGAACTGGCATATGGACCACGACCTCTTCGGCGGTACCGCTGCCTATGAACACAAGTTTTCCGATGCGCTCACGAGCAAGGCCGGCTACTGGTACCACAAGCAGCAACCGCCGGGACCGCCGTCCGATCAGAAAAAATACAAGGTCGTCGACGGGGGGCTCGTTTATGACGGTTACGGCATCCTGGCCGACAATGACTACCATATCCTGCAATCGCCTTTCATCGAGTTCAGCGGGACAATCGGGCGATTTGACTACACACTCGGAACACAATACCAGAACTTTAAGATCGGAGCGCTCAAAAGCTATACCTTCGGGACGAACGCCTCTACCAGTACCGATTACGATACGGCCATCGCCAACGGCACCCTTGACAGCTGGGCGAGTGTCGGCGCCAAGAGCTTCAACACCTGGCTTCCGTCGCTCTATCTGGGCTTTAGCGCCGCTGACGATACCACGGTCTATCTTGACTACGCCCGTACCTACGGCTTCGATGTCAACCTCTTTCCGTCTTATGTCTCGAACCGTGCCAATTTCGTCAGCAAGGGGGTAACGCTGCAGGAGCTTTGGGACAAGCTGAACCTCGAGCTCTCCGACAATATTGACCTGGGTGTCAAGACCACTGTCGGTGCCGTCACGCTGAACCCATCGCTTTTTGTCTCGTTCGTGAAGAACAAGCAGGCCAACGTCTACGACCCCGAGTTCAATGTCTCCTATCCTTCCAACGTCGGGGATGCACTGGGATACGGTGCGGAGTTCTCCGCTTACGGTCCGATCAGCGAAGCGCTGGAGTTTCTGGCGTCGTTCTCGTATAACAGATACACATTTACGCAGAACTTTCAAAGCTCTGCGACGACGACGGTAGAAACGGACGGAAAGCAGCTCCCTGACGCACCGGAATATATGGCCAAAGCCGCCCTCTCCTACCACCTCCGCGGCTGGACCGTTACGCCGAGCGTGCGCTATACCTCCAGCCGCTACGGCGATGTCCAGAATACGCAGAAGATCGCGGCCTATACCCTTGTGGATCTCGATGCCTCCTACCGTATGCACGGCTTCCTGGGTTCCGAGAGCACCCTGTTCCGTGTCACGGCGACCAACCTGACGAATGAGAAGCACATCTCTACCATCATTGCCGCCGACAACTTTCTGGCGGCCTCGACGACAGCAAGCACCTACCAGACAGGTGCACCGTTCGGACTCTATGCCAGTATTAACCTTAAGTACTAAGGACCATGATGAATCGTCTTAAATCCATCGGATGGCTGAGCGGGGCAACGCTGCTCTTAGTGATAGCGGCGGCCTTCGCTCTGCTGTGGGGACAATACCCGATCGATATGGCAACGCTGATGGCCTACCTCCAGTTTAAACTCTTCGGCGGCAGTGCCAACGAGACCTATGCCCTGCTCGACACCATAATTATGGAGATCCGGCTGCCGCGTGTGCTCCTCGCCATCCTCATCGGCGCTGCACTGGCAACGTCGGGAACAGCCTTTCAGGCGATGTTCGTCAACCCTCTCGTCTCTCCCGGTATTCTGGGTGTGCTTGCCGGTGCCTCCTTCGGCGCGGCGCTCGGCATGCTGATCAGCGAACAGTGGTATGTCGTTCAGGCCTTGGCCTTTGCCTTCGGTTTTGTCGCGGTCGGTGTCGCCGTTTCCATCGGCTCGATGGTGACCAACTCCCGCTCGACCATCATGCTGGTGCTCGGCGGCGTTATCAGCGGCTCGCTCTTTACGGCCCTGCTTTCGGTCATAAAATATGTCGCCGACCCCTACAGCACCCTGCCCGCTATCGTCTACTGGCTCATGGGAAGTCTCTCCATGGCCTCGCTCTCAGGCGTGATGCTTGTCGCTGTTCCGATGCTCATGAGCATCGCCGGTATGATACTGCTCTCCAAATATTTCGATCTGCTCAGCCTCGGTGACGAAGAGGCCAAAGCGCTGGGGGTCAATGTCCCGCTGATCCGTTTTGCCGCGATCATCCTGGCGACGCTGGCCAGCTCTCTTGCAGTCGTCATGGCCGGGATCATCGGGTGGGTCGGGCTTATTATCCCCCACATCGTCCGTATGGCGGTGGGGCCGTCGCACCGTCTCCTCGTCCCCCTTTCGGCCATTGTCGGCGGTGCCTTTCTGCTGCTCGCCGATTCGGTGTCGCGTCTGGCGCTGAGCGTCGAGATCCCCATCGGCATTCTCACCTCGCTGATCGGGATCCCTATCTTCATCATCGTACTCAAAAATGCGAGGGCCACATGGAACTGACTCCTATTATCTCCGTTAACAACCTTGAATTTGCCTACCCGAATCATTCGGTACTCAAAGGGATCGACCTGCACCTGAACCAGGGCGATGTCGTCAGCCTCCTCGGCCCAAACGGCTGCGGGAAAAGTACCCTGATCCGCCTGATGCTCGGGCTGATGCACGCCAAAGGCGGCGATATCCGCCTCAAAGGGAAGCCGATCCGCGACTACTCGCACAAAGAGATCGCCTCGCATATCGCCTATATTCCCCAGTACCACAGCGTCCCCTTCAACTACAGTGTGCTGGAGATGGTAATGATGGGACGCGTTTCAAAACTCGGTCTTTTCGCCGTGCCTTCGGCAAACGACAAAGAGATCGCCTACGAGGCGCTTCGGCGTATCGGCATCGAAACCATCGCGAACAGACCCTTCGGTCAGCTCAGCGGCGGACAGAAACAGATGGTGCTCCTTGCCCGTGCCTTGACGCAGGAGGTCGACACCTTTATTATGGATGAACCGGTCTCCGGGCTCGATTACGGCAACCAGATCCGTCTTCTGGAGCTGATCGCCCAGCTCAGCGCCCAGGGCTACACCTTTTTGAAAACGACCCATTACCCCGACCACGCCCTGATGGTCTCCAGCCGTGTCGTCGTCATGAACGGCGGAAAGATCATCGCTGACGGCCTGCCCGAAGAGGTGATCACAGCTGGAATGATCCGGGAGGTCTACGGTATCGAAGCCGAGCTGATCAGCCATGCCGACAATCTCCGCTGTATCCCACTCTTTGACAAAGGCATCCGATGAAACTTTTTCTACTTGTTATCCTGATCCTCTCGGCGTTCACAGCAGAGGCCCGTACCGTCACCGACGACTACGGCCGCAGTGTCACTCTGCCTGAGAAAGTGACCAGGATCTACGCGGCTTCGCCGCCGCTGACCATGAGCGTCATCGCTTTTGACCCTTCGCTCGTCGCTGCTTTGAACACCCCTTTTAATGAGGCGCAAAAGCCCTACGTCGGTGACGCGGCAGAGCGTCCCGTCACCGGAGGCTTCTTCGGTCAGGGCAATACGCCCAACTTCGAGATACTGGCCGCCGCCAAACCCGATGTCATCCTGATGTGGGGGAGAATGACAGGCAACGAAAATGCCCTCAAGAAGCTCTCGGCGCTCAATATCCCGGTACTGCTGATACGCAACGACTCCATCAATGATCTCACCAGCCAGTTCGCCCTCTACGGCGAGATCACGGGTAACAGCGCAAGAGCAGATGAGCTCATAACCTACACAAATGAGACCCTGGGT
>CAZNQJ010000106.1:0-5951 GCA_964575205.1 uncultured Campylobacterales bacterium
GACACGGGGCTCTCTTACACGGTTGTCTGCCGTCACAAAGTCAAAACCGTATTTGCCTTTGATACAGAGTTTCCCCTGGGAGACGTAACCGTCTTTCGCCGCATAGATCTTCTGGATCTTGTTGTCTTTTACCTCGCCGACGATATCGCAGCCTACGCCGCAATACGTACAGACACTATCGATTGCTGTCATTTTTTTTGCCTAATGGGTTGATTAAAATAGTAAAAACTACAATCCGCAAGATCAATTATATTGTTCACTATTTTAGAGAGCCAGTTTACAGTGTGGAGACTTAATTAGCGTGAAAGCTGTCAAAATCCGAAAGGGTTTAAACAATATATAAGTCTGGCAAATAAGGAGTAAATGCTATCTTTTTAGAGAGAAAAATTCACCCGCAGTGCCAGAAGCGGCTGCAGATAAAAAAACGATTCTGACCATAACAGGTTTGGCCATCACAAAGTCAAGTTTTTCAATAACGTTGAGCACATCCTGAATGTTGCGCTCGACCGCCATATGGGTCGAAAGAAGAAGATTGACCGAAGCAGAATCGGACGGGCGCTGCAGGATCGTCTCGATGGAGATATCATATTCACCGAAAAGTGCGGTGATCTTGGCCAGTACACCCGGTTTGTCTATGACGTTGAAACGCAGATAATACTTCGATACGATCGCATCTTTGGCTTTGAGCGTCAATCCGTGCTCAAGCGGCTTATTGAAGCCGAGCATCGGTGTCGATTTCCCCGAACGGGCGATATCGATGATGTTCGCCACAACGGCGCTCGCCGTAGCATCACCGCCCGCACCAGGCCCATAGTAGAGTGTCTCTCCTACTTTGTCACCGACAACACTGATAGCGTTCATGACCCCGTCTATCTTTGCGATCATCTTCTCTTTGGAGATCAAAGCCGCATGCACACGCAGTTCGACCTCATCACCGTCACGTTTGGAAATGCCGAGCAGCTTTAAGGCGTATCCGAACTCTTTGGCAAAGGCGATATCATCCTGGGTGACGTTCTCGATCCCCTCGATCAGAATATCTTCGGGTTTCGCATCGATTCCGTAAGCGATAGAGGCCAATATAAGCAGTTTATGGGCTGTATCAAAACCGCCGACATCGAAGGTCGGATCAGCTTCAGCGTAACCGAGCTCCTGCGCCTCTTTCAGGATGGCATCATAGGCGACACCTTCGTTCGTCATCTTGGTCAGCATATAGTTGCAGGTCCCGTTCAGAATACCGACGATCGATTCGATATGATTGGCCGAAAGACCGTCACGCAGAGCATTGATGATCGGAATCCCGCCGGCAACGCTCGCTTCGAACTCGAACGGCAGATCTTTGGCGATGTCCTGCAGTTCATAGCGGTGATATGCCAAAAGCGCCTTGTTGGCGGTTACCACGGCCTTGCCGTTGAGCAGCGCCGTCTTGACCACTTCAAATGCCTCTTCCACGCCGCCCATCAGCTCAACGACCACATCGATCTCCGGGTCATTGACGATATCGTACGGGTTGTCCGAGAGCTTGATATCCAAGCCGCGCTCTTTCGAAAGGTTCTTGACTACGCCCGAAGTGACGACCACCTCATGCCCGGCCCGGGCAGTGATCATCTCTTTGTTGTCGTTAAGAATTTTTACGACTGAACTCCCTACCGTCCCGACACCGATCACACCGACTTTGATCATTAAGCGTTACCTTCGAACTGTTTCAAGAAGTTTTTAATATTTTTGGCAGCCTGACGGATACGGTTTTCGTTTTCGATCAATGCAATGCGGACATACCCCTCGCCGTACTCGCCGAAACCGATGCCCGGCGCAACGGCTACCTGTGCTTCAACCAAGAGGCGTTTAGCGAACTCCAAAGAGCCCAGGTGTGCTGCACATTCAGGTATCTTGGCCCATACAAACATCGTGGATTCATTTTTCGGAATACTCCAACCTGCGCGGTCAAAGGCTTCGATCAGGATATCCTGACGCGTCTCATACTTGTGCACGATCTCGTCAACACAGCTCTGGTCCCCGTTGAGGGCGATAGTAGCTGCGACCTGGATCGGCGTAAACATCCCGTAATCCAGCCACGATTTGATCTTTTGAAGTGCACCGATCAGTTTTTTGTTTCCGACTAAGAACCCGACGCGCCAACCCGCCATATTGTAGGACTTCGAAAGGGTAAAGGACTCTACCGCAACATCTTTGGCGCCCGGCACAGACATAATCGAAGGCGTCTTATAGCCTCTGAACGTGATATCGCCGTAGGCAATATCCGAGATGATGTAAAAACGCTCTTTTTTGGCCAGTGCGACCAGACGCACATAGAACTCCGGTGTTACCGTCGCTGTCGTCGGGTTGTGCGGAAAGTTCACCAGCACATATTTAGGCTTCGGAAACGAATCTTTGAAAGCGGTGTCCAGGTACTCAAAGAACTTCTCTTCATCGACTCTGTACTCTTCATCATACGGCAGCGGCATCTTCTGCACATTGCCGCCGGCAAGGATAAATGCATAGGAGTGGATCGGATAGGTCGGGTCAGGTACAACCGTCACATCGCCGGGATTGGTGATCGCGTAGGCAAGGTGAGCGTACCCCTCTTTTGAACCCATCGTTGCGACGGCTTCCGTTTCAGGGTCCAGATCGACACCATATCGGCGTTTATACCAGTCACAGATCGCCAGTCGCAGCTTGTAGATCCCTTTGGAGTTCGAGTACCCGTGTGTCTTTGTCTTTTTGGCTGACTCAAGCAGCTTTTCACGGATATGCTCCGGCGTATCGCCGTCAGGATTCCCCATCGAAAAGTCGATCACATCTGCACCTGCGCGGCGCTCAGCCATCTTTAAATCATTGACCTCTGCAAAAACATATTTCGGCAATCTTTTAATGCGGTCAAATTGAATCTCGTCAAACATATTTTCTCCTATTTTTTCCCTGATGGGCTAAATTCTAATCCGTATCTAATATTGGTAATCGTGTAAAGATCGCTCACTCTTATATAGCGGGTCTCTTGCGGCAGATCCAAAGTGAACTCGGCTGTCTCTTCATCCTGTTTTATCACTTTTAACAGCCGCAGTGAACTGTCATAAAGCGCAATATACGGAAACCAGAAATTCGCCCTGTGGCTTTTAATCTGCACCGATTTTATCTGCGCAACATCAAGCCATTTGGCATATTGCAGACGATTGTATTTCCGCGTCTCTCCATTGACGAGCCGGTCCACGTTCAGATGGGCATTGGAGGTATCGATATTGTAATGCCAGTCCGTTGCGGAGTTGCGCACAATGTCGATAATATCGCATCCGCGTGTCGAAAGCTCTTTTCGCAGCAACACAGGATCCGTTACATATTCGGCTTCGAGCGATATGGTCCATTCAAAGCCGGATGCATCGCTTTTTGACTCTTTTGTCACATATCGGTAGTATCCCATGGAGCGCAAAGTATCGCCCATCAACTTGACAAAAAAGAGCGGCGATCCGGTTGAGTGGAAAGTCATCTCATATTGCTGCGGAGCATCAAAGAAGAGATGCAGAAGACCGTTCTCTTCCAGGGTCTCAACAACCTGCACAACATTGATCTGATCTTTGGTGTAAAAACTCTCTGTGTTTTTAAAGATGATGTGAATATAGTCTCTGTTCTTTTCAAAAGTCTCTTCACCGATAAAAGAGATGACCTTCTCATCAAGCATCTCATTTTTTGTCGCTTCCTGTGCAAAAAGCGAGAGCGCTAAAGCGAAAACGAAAAAAAGATTTTTTACCACAGCTTACCCCTGTTGCGGGCTTTAAACTCCGCCTCGTCTATCTGTTGACAGACACCATGTTCATACAAAAAAAGCAACCTGTCTGTCTCTGTATATTTTTTTACTGTATCGCCACACTCCATATCAAGATAACCGTATCCCGTTAAGATCAGCCACTCTTTCTCTGCGTCAAGGTCGAGGGGCTTTGTTATGATCTCAACTCTGCGTTTATGGCTCTCTGCATCGATAATGCCCAGCCACAGTTTGCCATGGGGCACAATACGAAGATGCAGCGGCATCGTCGGTTCGGTACTGCGTATTGCTTGCGTATTTTGTTGCTGGACTTCCCCGTTTCCTTCCGATACCTGCTCGCTTGTTGCCGGCGCAGCATTATCTTGCTGAGTATCTTGCCCGAATTCAGCCGATTCGACGACGTTGTTGCCGATCGGTTCATCAACATTGGCGACAACGGGCGTATCAAGGTTCAAGTTCTTTTTTGCCTGATCTATCGCCGTGTTGTTGATCTCGACCTTCTGCTCGTTTGGCGATGAAAAATCGATGAAGCTGATAAAGAGTATCACCAAAAGAATCACAAGCGCCGAAGAGATTGCATAAAGGACTTTTTTATTGTCCAATATGCTTAAGCTTCTCTCGGTTGGCTCAAAACTGGGCTTTTCCGCTATCTGTTCCTGCGCTATGGAAAAAAGGTACTCCTGCTTCAATGCTGAAAGATCGACCTTGTATTCCCGTTCTAGAATGGAGAGAAAACCTAAAAACTGCGGTTTTGAAAACTGTTCGAACTCTTTGCTCAGAATACTGTCAACATGCCCCACCGGGATATGCGTTACTGAGGCAATCTTTTTGCTGCCAAGTTCCGTAAGCTTTTCAAAACCGTCCATTGTTAACGCATCCTATCCATTAAAATTGCTCCGGCCGCACTGACATTGAGCGAATCAAAACCGTGCGCCATCTTGATACTGACCGGATAATCCAACTTGGAAATAACCCGGTTAGAAAGTCCCTCGCCCTCGTTGCCCAGGATCAATGCTCTTTTGTAGGTAATATTTGCCTCATTGATGTCCTCACCGTCCACAACAGCACCATAGATACTGACACCGGAGGTTTTCAGATCATTGATGACGTCTTGTACGTTGTTGACGATCGCGATCGGCATATCGAAGATCGCGCCTGATGAACTGCGGACGATAGCCTCAAGATTGAGATGCTTGATGCCGCAGACCACTATCCCGTCAACGCCCAGTGCGTAGGCACTTCGGACGATTGCACCGATATTGCCCATATCGGTAATACCGCTCAAAACAACGATAAAAGGTTTGACGCGTATGAAGTCCAAACTTTTGACTTCGATGCCGTCAATATCCGCGAGGAAGCCCTGGTGGTTTCCGTTTTTAGCCATTTTCTGGGCAGCTTCTGGCGGGATGCGCTTGATCGTCACACCCATGCGCATAAGACGCGAATACTCTTTTTTATCCAGATCTTTCGCCAGATAAAGCGTCTCTATACGGTTTGGGTACTTCTCAAGAAGATAATAAACTGGTTGTTTTCCATAGATTAACATTTGGTGATTTTATCCAAAAAATTCTTTTAAAAATGTGAGAGCGATAACAAAAAAAATTTCAGCCCCGATTCGGGGATGGTTTTCACGGCTATCGTCAACTCTGTTTTTTTTGCAAAATATTGAAAACGGCTCAAAAAAGAGTCATTAAAAAAGAGGGGTACTCTCCTGACTTTTAACTATTTGCCTTCGTCGAGGAGACGTTGGTAACAGGCTTTCGGGTGCTCTCCCGTGATCTTTGCGATCAATTTCGAAGCCACCTTTTTTGGAAGGTCAAAGGCCAGGATATCACGTTCGCTTATGTTGGATCGGTGCGCTTCGCCTGCTTCGATAACAACAACCCATTCGCCTTTGATCTGCCCCGTCATCTGTTTTTTGATCTCGCCGGCTGTGCCATGCAGGTAGGCTTGATACTTTTTGGTCAGCTCCTTGGCTAAGAAGAGACGGCGTTGGGGCACTTCAAGCTCCAGCTCATCAAGCAGCTTGGCCAGGCGGTGAGGCGCTTCATAAAGGACGGTTGTATAGCCGTTGAAGAGGGCTTCCTGGAGCGCACTGCCGCGGTCACCGCCCTTGTGCGGCAGAAAGCCGAAAAAGAGCATCTGTGTCGCGACAAAGCCGCTTGCCACAAAAGCTGTCAGTACCGCGTTCGCCCCG